>VBLM01000496.1 GCA_005879095.1 Deltaproteobacteria bacterium | reverse complement strand
AGGTCTACGTCTCCGCCGTGACGCGGGCGAGCAATGGCGACGCGCTCGCCGGAACGACGGCGACGTTCTTCGGTTTCAACCTCATTCTGAACGGCTCGTTCGAAATCGATACCGCCGGGCCGCCCGCCGGTTGGACGAGCACCGGCAGCAGCGGCAATCCGCCCAAAGCCTACGACGCGACCTCCAGGAGCGTGGCGCCGGCGCCGCTCGGCAACAACGTGGCCGGCTGGGATTCGCTGACGACGACCTACTCCGGACGCGGCGCACTGTCGTCGTGCTTCGCAATTCCGACGGGAAACGGCGCCGTCGTGAGCGCCTCATTCCGCTCGGGCGCAGGCGCGCCGACGCTGCGGCTGACGTTTCACATCTACACGACCGCAGACTGCAGCGGCACCGATACCGCGATCCCGGAGTCGTCCGGGACGCCCGCCAGCACGACCGCGTGGGCGTCGCATTCTTTCTCACGCACCTCGGCTCAACTCGGAACTACGACATCCGGCGTCTCGGCGCGCGTCGAGATCCAGGCGCACTCCAACGCGACCGGTGACATTGCCTACTTCGACAACGTCGTCGTCAATCTGCAGTAGACGCAGCGGGGAGCGCGGCCGGGACTGATGGCAGCTTGCGGCCGCTCTCGGCGAAACGGGGCGAGCGGGTGAGGCCGAAACGGGCGGCGCGGAATTCGAGCGCGGTGCCGAGTACGCCGAGGCCGTATTTCACGCTGCGGCGGAAGTTGATCGACGAGGCTTCGGGAAAGTAACGCGCCGGGCAGGAGATCTCGCCGATGTGAAAGCCGAACCAGATGGCCTGCGCCAGCATCTGGTTGTCGAAGACGAAGTCGTCCGAGTTCTCCTCCAGCGGAAGCGTCTCCAAGAGCCGGCGCGAGAAGGCGCGGTAGCCGGTGTGGTACTCGGCGAGCTTGTACCCGAGGAGCAGGTTTTCACTGGCGGTGAGAAACCGGTTAGCGACGTATTTCCAGAGCGGCATTCCGCCGGCCAGCGCGCCGACGCCGAGGATGCGCGAGCCGAGGACCGCGTCGAAGTGGCCGCTGGCGATCATCCCGGCCATCGCCGGCAAGAGCCGCGGCGAGTACTGGTAGTCGGGGTGCAGCATCACCACGATGTCGGCGCCGCGCTTGAGCGCCTCGGTGTAGCAGGTCTTCTGGTTGCCGCCGTAGCCGCGGTTCTTCGCGTGCACCACCACGTGCAGGCCCAGCTCCTGCGCGACGCGGACCGTCTCGTCCCTCGACTGATCGTCGACCAGGATGATGTCGTCGGCGACGGAGCGGTCGATCTCGGCGACGGTGCGCCGCAGCGTCTTTTCCGCGTTGTACGCCGGCATCACCACGCAGACCCGAAGCCCTGAAATCACGCCGTCTCCTCGGGGCCGAGCAGCGCCGAAACCGCGGCGCAGAGCAGCCCCACGCTGAGCCAGTAATAGTTGCAGAACGCCTGCTTGTAGGCCACCACAACCAGCAGGAAGGCCGCGCCGGCGGAGGCCACGGCCTGGGCGACCGTGATCCGCCAGCGCAGGGTGGCCGCGAGCAGCACCACGCCGAGAAAGGGAACCAGCGAGACGGCGAGGGCCGGCGCGCCGCCGTGCCGGTTCCAGAGCGCCATCAGCGAGAGCGCGTCGTCGCGGCTGTTGAGCAGGAAGTGCCAGGTGACGAGGCCGCGCCAGAAGCCGTGCCAGTCCCAGGCGGCGAAGGGAACCAGCACGGCGGCCGCGACGCCGGCCGCGACGAGGAGCGACTTCCACCGGCCTTCCTTGTGAAAAGTGAGGAACAGCGGGAGCGCGAAGTACGGCGAGTACTGCTTGCTCGCGAGCAACAGGCCGAGGGCGACCCCGGCCGCGATCGGGCCTTTAGAACGCACCGAGAGCAGCGCGGTCAGCGCGATCGCAGCCAGGACCAGCGGCTCGATCCACGACTGCTCCAGCACGAAGAACGTGCGCGGCTGGAAGAGAACGAAGAGCGCGGCCAGCTCGCCCTCGGGTCCTCTGGCGAGCCGCGCGATGGCCCAGGCGGCGAAGATCATCAACCCAAGCGACGCGTAGCGGATGTCGCCGAGCAGCAGGCGGGCCGGCAGATCGACCAGCACCACCAGCGGCGGATAGCAGAACGACACCAGCCGGCCCTTCACCAGCAACTCCGGCGGGTACGAGATGTTCGCCATCCGCCCGTAGATGTTCGGGTAGGCGACCGAGTACGGATCGTAGCCGTGCCAGAGCGCGTCGGCGGCGCCCTGCTGGAGGTACCAGACGTCGATCCACGGCTTGGGGCTCGCCCGCAGGACGGCGATGGCCATCATCGCGAAGCACGCGAGCAGCAGGAGAAAGCGCGCGCGTACGAGCGAGGCGCGCAGGTGTAGACAAAGGTAAGCGCTCAAGAGCACGAGGCCGGCGACGGCGAACCAGTGGAATGATTCGAGCTTGCGCGGGTCGCCGTAGAAGGTCGGATTGAAGAAGAAGTGGACCGCAAGCCCACCCGCGCACCCGACGCCGAGAATGATGGGGACACCCTTCGGGGACACCCTCGCGAGGGTGTCCCCGAAGGGTGTCCCCAACCGTAGCCGGACCGCAGCCGCGACGGCGAGCACGGTGGCGACGGTGACCAGCGCGAGGGCGCGGTCGTCGTACATCCCGCTCGAGAGCTGCAGCGCCGTGCCGATGAGAACGGCGGCGAGCGCGCAGAGAACGGCCGGATTCACTTCGAAGCCAGCGCGAGGATCGCGGCGTACTCCGATTCAGCGACCGGCTGCACCGAAAGCCGCTGCCCGCGCTGCAAGAGGGCCATCTTCTTCAGCGCCGGCGCCGACCGCAGCTCGGCGAGCGGAACCTCGCGCGGCAGCTTGCGCACCCCGCGGACATCCACCTGGAACCAGCGCGGCGCGTCCTGCGGCGAATCGCCGTCGAAGTGGTCGTCGCGCGGATCGAACTGCGTCGGATCGGGATACCCCTCGCGCACCACCTCGGCCTCGCCCACTACTGCGGGCGGCTCGGTGCTCGAATGGTAGATGAGGACGCGGTCGCCCTTTTTGAGCTCGTCGCGCAGGAGATTGCGCGCCTGGTAATTGCGCACGCCGCTCCAACCGGTGGTGCGCCTGGGGGCCTTCCACAGATCGTCGAACGAAAAGGACGACGGCTCGGTCTTGAGGAGCCAGTGCCGCATCACTTGCCCTTGGCGACCTTCCGGGCCTGGGGGGTGGCTGCGAACTTCCAGCCCTTCTCTTTCTTCCACTGGATCTCGTCGTCAACCGCGAACTGCAAATAGCCCGGCCTCACCGGAAGGGTGTACAGGCGGCCGTCGATGAAGAGGCTGGGCGTGCTCTCCACGCCGGCGGCGAGGCCCTCGCGCTGGTGCTTTTCGATGACCGCGTCGAACTTGCCGGCGTAGACCTCTTTGAGCATTTCGTCGCCGTCGAGGCCCTCTTCCTTCGCGTAGCGCTTCAGATCCGCGTCCTCGAGCGCGTCGTGGTTGGCGAAGAGCTTCGCGTTCATCTGCCAGAACTTGCCCTTGCTGCGGGCGTACTCGGCGCAGAGCGCGGCGATGCGCGCCCGCGGATGCGAGGGGAACGGGAAGTATTTCGAGCAGAGGCGAACCTTCCCGCTGCGATCGAGATCGACCAGCGCCGTCAGCGGAGCGAGCGCGGCGGCGCAGTGCGGACACTGGTAGTCGCTGAATTCGACCAGGTTGATGGGCCCCTTTCCCTCGCTGGCGCAGTTGTCGCTGCGCAGGCTGACGCGCTTTTTCGGCGCGAAGTTTTCGTAGTACCGCTCGACGGTCTGGACGATGCTCTCTTTCGGCGCGCCCTCGCGGGCGAGCGCCTTGACCAGAGCGGCCATGCGCAGCGCGTGCGGGTCCTTCGCGGCCGGATTGAGGCAGATGGCGAGCGTGTCCTGGCAGCCGGCGTAGTTGTAGACGTCGGCGGCGACGTCGATGAACGTGCCGCGCTGCTGATCGGTGAGCGCGGACAGGTCGATTGCCGGAAACGCATGCTTCGCCTGTTCGGCGGTGACCGGCGTCAGTCCGAGGAGCGCAGCGAGAAGAATAGTCATAGAGGGGCGGGTTTATAACATCAGGCCTGCGAGCGGCGGGCCGGAAAAACCGGGGAACAGGCGTCGCAGATCTTTCGCGCCCAGCTGCTTTTCGGCGACGGCGGCGAGGACGCTGCGCAGGTCGGTGGTGACGGCGAGGTCGCGGCCTTCGTAGAGCTGGTCGTCGGCGAGGCCCGGCCAGCGGCCGTGGATGCGGCCGCCGCGGACGCCGCCGCCGAGGACGAAGGCGACGCTGGCGTGGCCGTGGTCGGTTCCGCTGGCGCCGTTCTGGCGGACGGTGCGGCCGAATTCGGTGGCGGCCACCAGCACGATGTCGTCTTTCCCCGGTCCGAGGTCGCTGCGGAAGGCTTTCAAGGCTTCCGCGAGTTGGCGCAGGTTGTTTGC
>VBLM01000498.1 GCA_005879095.1 Deltaproteobacteria bacterium | reverse complement strand
GTGCGTGTCGGTGATCGCTTCGGCGAGCACGCCGCCCGCAGCGCCATACGCGGTGACGTGCGCGCCGTCGACGCCCTTGCCGCTCTCGACGCCGGTGACCCAGACCAGGCTCGAGCTGGCGCCGATCTTGGCGTGCACCGCGAGATCGGTGATCTGGGCCAGCACCCGCATCGGGTACTGCGCGAAGTCGGTGCCGGGCGCGCGCAGCCGGACGGCGACGAGGCCGGTCTTCTGCTTGAGGACGCTGCGCAGATCGATCCCGTGCAGGTACGGCTCGTTCTTCGGATAGCTGAGCGCGAGCCGCAGCGGCGCGTCCGGCGGACGCTGGGGAAAGATCGTCCCGCGCGCCAGCTCGACCGCGGCCAATTCTTGTGGCGTCATCGCCCAGAGATCCGCTTCGAGCTGCGACAGGTTCGTCACCTGGACCGGAAGCTGTCCGTCGCCGGACGACTCGAGCAGCGCCAGCTGCTGCCCGACGTAGAGAGAGGGCAACAGGTCATCCATCCGGAGCGTCTCGTCCGCTGCCGGTGCCCGCTGGCCGAGCGCGTCTTTGACGCCTTGATCGACGTGCAACAGATAGGTGACGCCAGGCCGGAACTTGCCGAAGAGGAGCGCCTGGGTGTGGTTCTGTTGCAGCTCGACGTCGTCCCATTCGATCTTCGACTCGGGCGCGACGTGGACGTACTTGCGCAGATCGTCGTCGAGCGGATTCGAGAAGAGGATCGAGATCGGACCGTGCGAGCAGTGCTCGCCGGCCTGGCCGAAGCAGCGCTCGATGCGCTCGATGCGCATCGGACCCATCGTCCGGCATTCCTGCCGCCATTCGACCCCGGCCGGCAGATCGCCCTGCACGCCGCGCGCGCTGCCGTCGAGGCCGACCGCGAACCGGGCGTCGCGCGGCAGGTCCTTCGCCGGCCGGATCTCGTAGCGCACGCCTTCTTTCGCCGGCGTCTGCGTCACGAGGCTCGCCGCGACGATTTGCTTCTCGTCGCCGGCTTCGAAGAAGAAGGCCTTCTCGGGATCCTTGAGCGCCTGGTTGACGAGGATCTCGAAGTGCTGCGAAGGCATGGACCACTTGCACAGGTATTGCGGCGGATTCACGCTTCCGCGCTGCACCTCGACGGCCGGCGTGGTGAAGTCGAGCTGCCACGCGGTCTCGAGCGGCGTCCCGTCCAGCGCCTTGAAACCCGCCGGAACGATGACATGAAACGCGGTCGACAGCGGGAATGGCTCGTCGCTGACGAATTCCACCGAGGAGGATCCGAGCCAGCGCCACCGGCCGCGGACCGGCGGGTCGATCGCGATCTGCGCCGACGGATCCTGCTGCGCGAGCGTCTCCAGCGCGACCACCGGCTCGCTGAACGTGAGCGTCGGCCGCGCGCCGCCGAGCAGCTTTCCCTGCGGCCGGCCGGCGACGACGCGGAAGCCTTCTTCCTCCTTCTCTTTCGGCACCTGGATGGCGGGCGGCGGCGGCGCGTCGGTCAGCGTCCGCTCCGCGGCCTGCGGATCCTGCTTGTGGCACGCGGCGAACAGCAGAATCGCGGGCAGTATCCGTTTCATATCGACCGTAGTAACAGACCGGGAATGAACACGCATACGCTGGTGCTGCTGCGGCACGGGCAGAGCACCTGGAACCTCGAGAACCGGTTCACCGGCTGGACCGACGTCGATCTCTCGCCGCAGGGCGTGGAAGAGGCGCGGGCCGCCGGGCGGCTCTTGCGCGAGGGCGGGTACGATTTCGATCTGGCGTACACCTCGGTCCTGAAACGCGCGATCAAGACTTTGGATCTGGTTCTCGATCAGCTCGATCTCGACTGGCTGCCCGTGGTCAAGGCCTGGCAGCTCAACGAGCGCCACTACGGCGCGCTGCAGGGGCTGGACAAGGCCGAGATGGCGGCGAAGTACGGCGATGCGCAGGTGAAGATCTGGCGCCGGAGCTACGACACGCCGCCGCCGCCGTTGGCGGTGGCGGACGAGCGGCACCCGCGGTTCGATCGGCGCTATTCCGGCCTCGACGTGACGCAGCTTCCGGCGAGCGAGTCGCTGAAGGACACGGTGGCGCGGATGCTGCCGTACTGGCACGCGGAGATGGCGGCGCAGGTCAAGGCCAGGCGGGTGCTGGTCGCGGCCCACGGAAATTCGCTGCGCGCGCTGATCAAGTATCTCGATCAGATGGGCGATCAGGAGATCGTCGAGCTGAACGTGCCGACGGGCGTGCCGCTTCGCTCGCGCTGCCGAGGCGGTAGCCAGACAGGCACAGGCGCGGCGGTAGATGGATCCTCTCTCGCGCGGGGCCGAGCTGTTCAACCGCGGCCTGTACTGGGAAGCGCACGAGGCGTGGGAAGAGCTGTGGCTGGAGCTGGAGGACGAGCCCAAACTGTTCGTGCAGGGCCTGATCCAGCTCGCAGCCGCGTACCACAAGGCGACGGTGCAGATGCAGCCGCGCGGGTGCGTCAAGCTGCACCGGAGCGCGCTGGAAAAGCTCGCCCCGGCGCCGCGCGATTTCATGGGCGTGCAGACCGAACCGTTGCTCGTGGCCGCGCGGCGGACGTTGGCTGAAGCGGAACGCTGGCTCGCCGGCGATGTCCCGGCGATCGACCGCGCGCTGATTCCTCGAATCGGGTTGGCCCGCGACGTGCAGTGACGTCGCAGTCGTGTCCATTTCGCTACAGCTGCAACGCGCCGCGATCGGCGCGCTCGACCTGATCTTTCCCGTGCGTTGCGCCTCGTGCGACGCGCCCGGAGAGTCGCCGTTCTGCGGCATCTGCGCCGATACGCTGGTTCCGCTCGCGGCGGGCTGTCCGGTGTGCGGCGTGCCCGGGGACGAAGCGCTCTTGCCGGCACTGCGGCCACGGCGTTGCGCGCACTGTCGCGAGCAGCCGCCGCCGTTCGTTCTGGCAACCGCGCCGTACCTGCACGGCGGCGCGCTGGCCGAGGCCATCCACCGCCTGAAATACGAGCGGCGCGAAGACCTCGGGCCCGCTTTGGCGGTCCTGTTCGAAGGCTGCGCAGTACCAAAATCGGACTGCTTGTGCCCCATTCCGCTACACCCGCGGCGGCTGCGGCAGCGCGGTTACGACCAGGCACGGCTGCTGGCCGAAGGCGCGGCGAAACGATTCGACATACCGGTACGGTCGCTGCTGTCGCGCATCCGCGATACGGGGCAGCAGGTGGGACGCGATCGCGCCGCCCGCGAGCGCAACCTGCGCGGCGCCTTCGTCGCATCGGAAAAGGCCGTCGGGCTGCGGGTTTGCCTCGTCGATGACGTGCTGACCACGGGCGCTACCGCAGCAGCTGCCGCGGAAGCCCTTCTCCACGCCGGCGCGGCGAGGGTGGAGGTGCGCACGCTCGCAAGGGCGCCGTGAGATCCGACGCTCGGCCGGTCGTGGGAGTGGCGGACGGGCCCCTGCCGCGCTAGAGCATGGATCGAGTCAGGAGGAATGGGGCGGCCGGACCCGCCGTTGCTCGCTGTCGCCGCGACGACCTCGCTGGACGAGGCCACGCCGGCCCTGCAGGCGCGGGTGCTGCGGGAGCTCGACAAGCCGCAGGCCGTCGCGGACCTCTTCCGGCTGTACGAGCGCCGCGACGAGAAGGGGGACCTCGCTCCGTTGCTCGGAACGCTGGACGAGGCCGTCCGCTCGCCCAGGGCCCGGCCGGACGTGCGGGCGGTCGCGATGGAGATCCGCGGCGA
>VBLM01000495.1 GCA_005879095.1 Deltaproteobacteria bacterium | reverse complement strand
GATCCACGATGATTTCATGGATCGCGACAGCGTCCGGCGTGGCGGACCGACCATCCACGCGGCGCTCGGTGGAGACCATCTGGCCGGCTCGGTGGCGATCCTGCTCGGCTCGCTCTGCCAGGCGTGGGCGTGGGAACTGGTGCTGGCGGCGCCGGTCGCCCCGGAGCGAGCGCTCGAGGCTGCGCGACTGCTCGCGACCTCGCTGCAGGAGGTGACCGTCGGCCAGACGCTGGACGTGGTGGCCACGCAGGCGCCGCCGCTCGATCCGGCCGGCGTGCTCGAAGTGCAGCGGCTCAAGACCGGCAGCTACAGCTTCGAGCTGCCGCTCCGGCTCGGCGCGCTGCTGGCGGGAGCGGCGCCGCCCGTCCTCGACGCGCTCTCGCGGTATGCGCGGCCGCTCGGGCAGGCGTTCCAGATCGCCGACGACCTCCTCGGCACGTTCGGCGCGCCGGAAGTCACCGGCAAGCCGAACGCGAGCGATCTGCGCGAGGGCAAGCGGACGCTGCTCGTCGCCCGCGCGCTGGAGTCGGCCACCGCGGCCGACGCCGAACGGCTCCGCGACGGGCTCGGGCGCGCCGATGCCGACGTCGAGCAGTTGCGCGACATCCTCCGCCGGAGCGGCGCGGTCGACGCGGCGCGCGCGGAGGCGGAAAAGCTCCGCGACGAGGCGCTGCGGGCGCTCGAAAATCCGGCGCTCCCGCCGGCCATCGCGCAGGCGCTGCGCGAGCTTGCGGTGTACGCCGTGGGGCGCGCCGCCTAGTAGTGCATCCACAGGGTCGCATGTTGCGTGCCGATGGTGCAGGTCGCGGCGTACGTCTTTCCCGGGCGTGGCGGGCGGCGATGGAGCGCCTCTGACAGCGATGTCGCGGTATCCTCCGGGCATGCGGGGGAAGATCGCGCTCGTCACCGGAGCCAGCCGCGGCGCGGGCCGCGGAATCGCGCTGCAACTCGGCGAGGCCGGCGCGACCGTCTACGTCACCGGCCGCACCACGCGCGAGAAGCCGGCCGACGTCGGCGGCACCATCGAGGACACCGCCGACGAAGTGACCCGCCGCGGCGGCCGCGGCATCGCCGTTCGCTGCGATCACGCCGACGACGCGCAGACGGAAGCGCTCTTCGACCGCATCCGCAGCGAGCAGCAGAGGCTCGACCTGCTCGTCAACAACGTCTGGGGCGGCTACGAGAAAGGCATGCCGCCGCAGTTCTGGGAACAGCCGCTTCCGTGGGACGGGATGTTCGTCCGCGGCCTGCGGGCGCATCTGGTCGCGAGCCGACTGGCGGTGCCGCTGATGCTGCGCGAAAAACCGCGGCGGCAGTTCGCCGGCATGTGCCAGAAGTGCAACCTGCCCGTCTACGCCGGCGAAAAGGCCTCGCCCGGCGACCTCGGCTTCTTCAAGCACGACCGCGATTGCGTGGCGGATCTGGCTGCAAAAGAGGCGCACGCGCTGATCGTCACTACCATCGCCTGGCTCGACGGGAAGTACCTCGGCGTCTACTATGACGTGGCCAAGGGCGCGATCGTCCGGATGGCGTGGGCGCTCGCGCAGGAGCTGCGTCCGTACGGCATCGCCTCGGTGGCGCTGGCGCCCGGTTTCATGCGCAGCGAGCGGGTGATGAAAGCGCACGGCAAGCATCCGTTCGACCTCGCCCACACGGAATCCACTGAATATGTCGGACGGGCCGTGGTCGCGCTGGCCTCTGACACCAACGTGATGCGAAAATCCGGCGCTGCGCTCGTGACCGGCGATCTCGCCCGCGAATACGGCTTCACCGACGTGGACGGCTCGCGCCCCCTTTACCCCCTCGCCAAGCAGGCTGAAAATCGGGTAGAGTATGGCACCGGGAATTCTGTGCCCGGCGCGCGCCTGCTGAGGCCGTGGGGGAGGCTCCAGCATGGCCAGCATCAAGCCCGTCGACGCCGTCCGCAAGCCTGAGGAGATGAAGCCGGCGGACCTCGAAGGGCTGGAGGGCAAGTGGCTCGACGTGCCGCGGCTGCAGCAGAAATCGACCGAGGTGCGATCGAGCTTCTGGTGCGGCCGGGCGTCGGCGGCGATGGTCTACAACTTCTATTGCAAGGAGCAGAAGAAGACCGACCAGTACATCGGCCACGACGACGGCGACGCCGGCCCGGGCGCGAACGGCGCGAAGTTCAACCTGCGGTTCATGGGCGGCTCGAACAAGGGCAAGCTCGCCGGCGTCGACGAGACCGGCAAGGTCAACCCCGACGACATCTTCAAGCTGGCCGGCTGGAAGAGCGATTCCGGCGAGCTGGGCGACAGCCCGAGCCCGGACGATGCCGAGAAGGTCTTCGCGCGGCACGGCCACATCGTCGTCATCAATGGGTACAAGAAGGACAGCGACCGCGGCGAATTGTGGCTGCGGATCGTCGATCCCGACTATCCGCAGGAAGACCTGCTCGGCGCCGGCAACTTCCAGGTCATCACCCGGCCGGAGAAGCCGGACAAGGAGTTCTCCGAGTACTGGCTCAAGGCCTCGCGCCTCTTGCAGCCGCACCCGGGCAAGCCGGGCAAGAAGCTGTTCCAGCACGGCGACGCCGAGCACGGCCACTTCCTCTACGCGCTGCCGGATACGCCGGTGAAGGAAGACAGCGAGCTGATCCACAAGCTGTCGAAGGGCCTCGGCGAGACGGCCAAAAAAGACGCTTCGGGCAAGGACAAGAAGGAGGCGAAGCCGGAAGGTCCGGAGGCTTCGACGCCGCCGGTCACGGGCGTGCCGCGGCTGCCGTTCGCCATCAACGGCTCGAACATGGTGACCGGGGCGGCCATCACTTCGCTTTACCACCAGACCGAGCGCGGCGCGGGCGGGTTCTTTCCGCTCGGCGACAGCGGCATGCTCCACTGCGGCGCGCACGTCACGCCCGCGGCCGGCAGCGAGATCCTGGCGATGGCCGACGGCGAGGTCGTCGCGGCGCGCATCGGCGGCGGCCCTGGCGAGCACGCCTGGGGCGACACCGGATTCGTCCTTCTGCGCCACAAAGTGAAGGGCGACAAGAACGTCTACTGCCTGTACCTGCATCTCAAAAGAGAAGCCCTCCATCCCGACAACACCGACTGCGGCTGGCTCTCGCGTCTCTTGATCGACGCGATGCAGGACAAGGACAAGCCGAAGAAGCCGAAATGGCGGGTGATGGAGACGCAGCCGACCTGGAAGGACGCCGACAAGGGCAAGTTCGCGCCCACCAACGTCCAGACCGATGACAAGCTCGAGCCCGGCGTCTACGAGGAGGACGAAGAGCTCGTCCAGGACGCGAA
>VBLM01000494.1 GCA_005879095.1 Deltaproteobacteria bacterium | reverse complement strand
AGGATGGCCAGCACCAGCGCGCTGGCGATGATGTAGCCGAGGCCGACGATGGTCTCGGTAGCCAGCTTGCGGTGGCCGGGACGCAGCGAGAAGAGGGCCGCGGCGAGGCAGGCGAAGATCAGCGAGAACCAGGTCGGCTCGAGCAGCACCGGGACCGCGCCATGCGCGTGCGGGTCGATGCCGAGCAGCGCGCCGACGTAGAAGGCGAAGGCGACTCCCACGCCGGAGATCTCACTCAAGGCAGCGGAGACGAAGACCATCCGCTTGAGGACCACGAAGACGCCGATGTAGCCGAGAATCGCACCCGCCAGCACGCCGGCGATCATCGGCTCGCGCCACAGATCGCGGCCGGCCCAGAAATCGGCGAAGCCGCTCACTCGATCACCACCGCGGGATGGCCGTCGACCTGCGTCACGCGCACTTCCCGGCCATACAGCCGTCCCAGCCGTTGCGGGTCGATCATCTCGGCGGCCGAGCCGACCTCGAACATGCCGCGCTCGCGGTCGACCAGCGCGACTTCGGTGGCGAATCCGGCGACTGCCGTGAGCTGGTGGGTGACCAGCACGACGCTCAGGTTGTGGGCCGATTTGAGCCGCTGGACCAGTTCCAGCAGCATCCGCTCGGCGGCGGGGTCCATCGCGCTGGTGGGCTCGTCGAGCACCAGCAACTCCGGCTCGGCGGCGATGGCGCGCGCGATGAGGACCTTCTGGTGCTGTCCGCCGGAGAGGGCGAAGAGCGGCCGATCGGCGAGGTCGCCGATGCCGATCTCGTCGAGGGCGTCGCAAGCTCCTTTTCGATCCCTCGCCGAGTAGCGCTTGATCGGCCCGACCAGCCGGGCCCGGCCCATCAGCACGACGTCGAGCACGCTGAGCGGCCAGCTCATGTCGAGACGGTCGCGCTGCGGGACGTAGCCGACCCGCGGCGAGCGGCCCAGAGGCAGGACGCGGCGCCCGGCGATCAGCGAGAGCAGGCCGAGCAGCGACTTGAGCAGGGCCGTCTTGCCGGCGCCGTTCGGCCCCAGGACGCCGAGCGTGGTCCCGGCGCGGACCGACAGGTCCAGCGGCGGCAGGAGCGGCGTGCGGTAGCCGATGACGGCGCGTTCGAGTCGGACCAGTTCCAAGGGCGCACTCGCTATCAAAGCGGGGGCGGACTGTCCACGCGGCGTTGGGCGGACTATTCCGTTCCGGAGAGCAAGCCGAGGCGGCGGCAGAACCAGTACGCGTGCAGGTAATCGACGCCGTGGTTGCGGTAGCCCTCGGTATCGCCGTTGTAATCCATGTGCGATTTCCACTGGTACACGTTCGCCGGCAGCTCGAAGAGCGGGTAGATGCGCAGCGACTGGGCCCGGTCGTTGACCGTCCAGTCGTTCTTCCAGGGCAGGCTGGGATAGGGCGAGAGGCTGAAGGCCGGGCTCACTCGGTGATCGATGTGCGCCAACGCCTTGGGAAAAGGCATTTCGCGCAGGATCGAGACCGCGTCCTGGGCCGCGCCGCCGGCGAGGTCCCAGAGGACCATCCGCTGCCGCTCGAGGCTGCGGAAGCCGCGCTCGATCTCGCCGTGGAAGACATCGCTCGCGTCGCCGCCGAGATCGGCCTTTTCCGCGAGCATGAGCGCGGTGACCGCGCCGACGAAGGCGAGGTGCGTGCCGCTCCAGTCGGCGATGCCCTGGCTGTATTCGAGCGTGGTGTTCTTCTCGATGATTTTCTGGGCCACCCAGATGGCCTCGGCCCTGGCGCGGTAGCGGGCGCGGTCGAGGGACCTGTCGAGGGCGATCGACGCCAGCCAACTCGATAATAGATCATTGAACTCGCCGTTACCGTCGTGCACGTCGTCGGCCAGGTGCTTCACGTTCTCGCGGATGCGCGGGCAGAGCGCGTGGTCGCGGCCGTCGCAGAGGGCGAAGAAGCCGGTGGTGAGGGCGTAGATCAGGCCCTTGAACATGTCGTTGTTGCCGCCTTCGAGCCATTCCACGGCGCCCGCGGCATGCCAGCCGCCCGCGGGTGCGCCGGTGGCGCGGCGCAGGCTGCGGGCGAAGGCGGTCCAGTCGCCGGTGATCTCCTGCAGGACCAGCTCGGCCTCGAGCGAGCGGGCGAGGTTGTCGAGCGCCTCGGGCTCGCCGGTGACCTGGTAGCGGTACCACTGGCTCGCGATGTACGTCGCGTTCCAGAGAGCGGCGTCGCCGCTGGGCTGGATGACGCCCGATGCGTCGCGGCCGTCCGGGACGATGGGCGCGATCGGGTCGATGAAGTCGGCCTGCAGCTCGCGGTCGAATCGGCGGGCTTTCTCGGCCAGCGGGAAACGGAAGGCGTCGGCGCGCAGCCGCGCCTCGAGCAGGCTGATGGGGTCGATCGGCTTCCCCATCACCCGCAGCGCATCCGGGTGACCGCGGTAGAAATCGAAGTCGGTGGTGTCGCGGGTGACCGCGGTAGAAATCGAAGTCGGTGGTGTCGGTCACCGCCTGGTGGATGGCGGCCTGGAAATCGGTCCTCGCGACATAGGGTTGCACCGCGGGGAGGGCCTGGAACGAGGCGAACGCGGCGAACAGGGCGCGGCGCTGATCGCCGGACGGCGGATCGTGCGCGGGAAGATTGCGGCGGTCGACGCTGAAGATCGGGCTCGCCCCGGATGGCCGCTGGTTGGTCCAGGTTTCGTGCGCGTCGGCCCAGGTCGCCTGCACGATGCCGCCGGAAAGCGTTGCCGAGCCCGTCACGACGACCGGTGCATCGGACAGCGAGCGCGTCGACGCTCCGCGGGCGGCGACGACACCGCGCGGGTCGAGCGTGGTCTGTAGAGAGAGTTTCGGTCCGACCGTGCCGGCGAAGGCCCAGTGCAGAACGCGCCCATCCTCGACGGTCGCGGTCTTCCAGGCGACGGTTCTCAGCAGCCCGGCGGGTGTGATCTCCACGGCGCCCGCATACTCGCCTCGCTGGTCCGCGCCATCGACGTCCCACACGCCGGTGAGCGTCGAGAGATCGAGGCTGCCGCCGTCAGGAGGATCGCTTCCCGCGTCCGGTGAAGAATCGGGCTCCTGCCCGGCGTCGCCGAGCGTCGCCAGCCGATCGCGGCCGCAGGCAGCGGCGAACAGGGCCAGGGTAATCGCGCAAACCCGCATCGGGCCTCGACAAAAAGGAGACCGATGTAGTCGCTGGGAACCGCCGGATCCATCCGCCAAGCTGCGGAGCCCTTAAGATGGTCGTCATGACGCTGGCTTCGCTGAACCGGGCCGTCGACGGTCACATCGCTGCCGGCCGCTATCTCGAGGCCCTCGAGATGGCGGAGCGGTTTGTCTCGCGCGAGCGCGACACCGCAAGCGAGCTGCTGGTTCAGATCAACCTCGCCGAGGCCGAGTACAACCTCGGCCGTTGGGAGATGGCGTGGGAGCGGCTGCGCGATCTCGATCCGCTCGCGGCGGCGTTTCCCATCGCGCGGGCGGGCCTCTCCCAGCAGCGGGCGTGGATCGCGGCGCACACCGGGAGGGGCGACGACGCGGTGCATCACTGGCAGCGCGCCGAGTTGCGCGACCTGCCGCTCCCGTATCACGCCGAGCACTTCTTCACCGGGGCGGTGGCGCTGATCGGCGTGGGCAGGCTCGACGCCGCACGGCGCTGCGCGCTGGCCGGCGCCGACATGGCGATTCGGCCTTCGAGCAAGCGCAATGCGCTCTTCATCCGGGCCCGCGTAGCTGCGGCGGCTAAGGAGTGGATGCGCGCCGAATCGCTCTGCCGGGCCGCCGCCGCGCACCCGTACCGCGCGCAGGGCGGCGACGGGTTGCTGATGTGGGGAGATGTACTCACGCGCCTCGGGCGTGCGGATGAGGCGGAGCAGGCGTATGCGCTGGCGATCGAGCGCGACGGCCAGAGCGAAAGTGCCCGGCTCGCAGCCGGGCGGGCGAGAGTTGTCGCCGAAGGATGACGCGCCGAAGAGGCTAGCGGCGCCGGCCGCCGCCGCCGCGGTAGCTGCCGCCGCCGAAGACCCGGCCGTGGCCGTAGCTTCGTGAGCCGCCGCCGTAGCTGTGGACGGCGCCGTAGCTCCGATAGGTCCGGCTGCCGGGCAACGGACGGACGGTGCGATACGAGCCGACGTAATGGCCGCCGCCGCGGTAGTGACCCCACCCGTAACCGCTGTGGTAGAGCCCGCGATACCAGCCGAAGCGCGCCGGTCCGAAGCGGCCGAAGTACGGATACGGGCCCCAACCCCACAGCCAGGGCGCGGCTACCCACGACCAGCCGAGGCCGACGCTGAAGACGTACTCGTACGGCGTGCTGTCGCCGTAGGCGCCCTCGTCGACGTACTGACCGCCGTACGGCATCCAGACCCAACCGTATTGATGCGTGAAGACCCACTGCCCGCCGGGGTTCGAGGGCGCCGCCCGCGGCGCGGGAGAAGGAGTCTGCAGGATGCCGACGGCGTCGTCATCCCAGTCGCGCGAGGGCGGTACGGCGGGCGGCGCGGGCGGCAGGTCGCCGGGCTCGGCCGACGGCGGCGGCGTTGCCTCGGTCGCGTCGTCGGGCGGAGGCGGGGGCGCGCCGTACGACTGCGCGAAAGCGAGCCCTGGGGAGAGGGCCAGTGCGAGGGCGAGGAGGGGAAGCTTTTTCATCGGGGCCTCTAGTGCAGGTACCAGGTGAGGTTCAGGCGCAGGCCGTAGACGCTCGACA
>VBLM01000490.1 GCA_005879095.1 Deltaproteobacteria bacterium | reverse complement strand
CTATCGGTTGCAGAATTTCGAAAGCCTGGCGCCGCTCGTCGACGGCACCCGGCTGCAGATGGAAGGCCTGGCCCTGACCGGCGCGTGGGTCGATCGCGACGCCGGCCTGCTCTCGCTGATCGTCCTGGAGATGGGTTCCTCCTCGCAGCTGGTCGCTGCCTTGAAACCGGGCGAGCCCGTGATCGTGATGGGTCCCACCGGCGCGCCGTCGACGATCCCGCGCAACCAGGACGTCGTCCTCTGCGGCGGCGGCCTCGGCAACGCCGTGCTGTTCTCGATTTCGAAAGCGCTGCGCGACAACGGCTGCCGCGTCGTCTACTTCGCCGGCTACCGCCATGCGCAGGACATCTTCAAGCGCGACGAAATCGAGGCCGCCACCGACGTGGTGGTGTGGTCGGTCGACAAGGGCTCGAAAGCCCCGCAGCCGCGCCGCGCGCAGGACCGCGCCTTCTCGGGGAACATGGTCGAAGCGATGATCGCGTACGCGACCGGCGTGCTCGGCGAGCCGCCGGTGCCGTTCACCAACGTGCGGCGGATCATCGCCATCGGCTCCGACCGGATGATGGCGGCGGTCGCACGCGCGCGGCACAACGAGCTTCGCGCCCTGCTGCCTCCCGACCACACCGGCATCGCCTCGATCAACTCGCCGATGCAATGCATGATGAAAGAGATCTGCGCGCAGTGCCTGTGCAAGCACCGCGATCCGGCGACGGGCAAGGAGAGCTTCGTCTTCTCCTGCTTCGATCAGGACCAGCCGATGGACCTGATGGACTGGGAACACCTGCGCGCGCGCCTGCGCGGCAATTCGATGCAGGAAAAGCTCTCCGCGCTGTGGCTCGAGCACTGCCTGTCGCGTGCCGACCTGCCGCGCGTCTGATCTCCGCGACACGAATGTCATTGTTGGAGCCGGCGACGCGGCGCGCCTTCGAGTGAAAACATCGATGGCATGCCGGATGCAGCCGCGGCTACGGCATGCGCCGAATGCTGATTGCAATCGTCGCCGCGAGCGCTCTGGACTGCTCGTCCGAACCCGACTGCGGCGAAGACGAAGAGTGCGAACCGCAAACCCGAATCTGCCGCGGGCAGTCGATCCCCTACTGGCAGTACGACGCGCAACACTGCGGCACCGGCGACGCGTGCGTGATTTGCGCCGACCCGCACCTGCCCCATGCCATCGCGGCTTGCCCCAGTCTGCAGAACTGCGGCTGGACGTGCGACCGGCTCTGGGCGGATTGCAACAAGGTCGCATCGGATGGATGCGAGACCTCGATCGGTGATGACTCGCAAAATTGCGGCAGCTGCGGAGCCCGCTGCCACGGCTCCTGCAGCCAGGGCGTCTGCGCCTCGCTCTTCGAGGGCGAAGGAACCGTTTCCGCGCTGGCCGCCCTCGATACGATCTACGACTATCCGATCGTCCTGCCTCGGATCCGGCAGCTTTTCTGGACACGCGCGGACGGCGGGACGCTGGAAATCCGCTCCGCCATGCTGGACGGAACCGACGCGTTTACGCTCGCTTCGGTGCCCGCGCGCGACGGGTCTTCCTCATCGCTGGCCGTGACGAACGACGCGGTGTACTGGACGATCGGCGCCGGTTTGCAGGCCGATGGCGGGGGAACGGTTTACAAGATGCAATTCGACGCAGGTTCGCCGATCCTCCTCGCCGCCGATCAGGATCGGCCCGGCAACGTCATCGTCGTCGACGGCGGCGTCTACTGGTCGAACGCAGGCGGCGGCCAGATCATGGCGCTCCCGCCGGGCACCAGTTCCGCGCTCGTCCTCGCGTCCGGACAACGTCGCCCCGGCGCGCTGGCTTACGACGATGAACGTCTCTTCTGGGTGGAGGAAGGACTCGACGGCGGAGACGGCGCGATCGACGCGCTCCCCATCGCGGGCGGCACTCCGACCGTGATCTCGCTCGACTCGCACTTTCCGGACGGGGGATCGACGCGCACCGCCGGAGCGCCAACGGCGATCGCGACCGTACCGGAAATGCCTCAGCAGCTGCCGGTTCCGTCTGCGTTCCATATCGTGATCTGGGCCGACCTTCCCTCGCGTGCACTGTGGGGATGGGCCGGTTCCACCCCGTTTCCGCTCACGTACCCGACTGCGGGACCCTGGGAACCGGTGCAGATGTTCGGAGGGCTCGAGAGCTTCCGCATGTTCAATCGCGCGAACCGCACCCTCTTCGATTCAGGGCTCTATATCCCCGGTACTCCGCAATATGACGGACCCTATACCGTACCGATCGCGCCGGGGCCGTGGCCGGATGGGACGCAACTCGTGAGTCCATCGCCGATCCAGGGAACCTGGACGGACGGCAATCGTGTGGGCTCGAATTTCTAGTTTCGTACGTACTGATCGTTCAAGCCATCGCGACTTGCTGGCCCTGCCGCTTCGCCTTGACGTCGACGCCGTGGCCGTCGCTGAAGACGACGATGGCGCGCGTCCACGGGCCGGCCTGCCGCGTGGTCGGATGGGCTACGACCGCGCGATTGACGAGCGTGAAGATCGCATCGCAGGCGCCACAGACCCGGTAGTCCTCGGCGGGAATGAGCGGGTACGGCTTCGCCATGCCGGGGGCGAAGACCAGGATGACGGAGACCGGCGCGGTGAAACTGCCGGTCTTCCGGCAGACGCCGCAAGTCAGGGTTTCCGCGTTCTCCACGTCCGACATTATCTCACCCATTCCCCTGCGCCCGCCAGATTGGCGCTCTGAAAAGACCATAACAACTGCCCGCACGGAGTGCCGGAAATCGACCGAAGCCCGGCCGCAAGAAGCATGCCCGCCAGACGTGCGCCCGGCCGCAAGCCTGCCTGGAGGCTTGTACTTTCGCCGGATCTGTGTCACGCGGGCGGTTAGACAGCCGTTCCTCCTTCATGGCCAGGTTGCTGGAAAAACCCGAGCTGCTCGCCCCCGCGGGGGACGAGGAGAGCCTGCGGGCCGCCGTGGCGGCGGGCGCGGATGCAGTCTATTTCGGCCTGCGTGGCGGCTTCAATGCGCGGGCCCGGGCGGATAACTTCGCCGCGGCTGACCTCCCGAAA
>VBLM01000058.1 GCA_005879095.1 Deltaproteobacteria bacterium | reverse complement strand
CTTCCGGCTGCAAGAACCGGTCTCTACGGATTCGCCCGGTTGAAGCCGGGTGTCGAGGCGAAGGCGGCCAAGGCCGAGATCGACGCGATCCTGCACGCGTACAACGGCTACGGCGTTTTCATCGAGCCGTTGCTCGAATGGATGACCGGCGAGGCAGCGCCGGCGCTGAAGGCCGCATTCGCCGCGGTGCTGTTCCTGCTGCTCATGCGTGGAACGGCGCGCGCACGCGATCTGGCGATTCGTGCAGCGCTCGGCGCCGGGCAGGGAAGGGTGGCCGCCGAGCAGGTCGCCGAAGGCGTCGTGCTCGCCGTGTTCGGCGGTGCCATCGGAATGGTCCTGGCAGTGCTTGCGGTCGAGGGCATCGCGGCGTTCGCAACGCGCGGAATCAGAATCCCTCGCGTGAACGAATTGCATGTCGATCTTCGCATGGCTGCGTTTGCATTGCTCGCCTCGCTGGTCGCCGGTGCGCTCTCCGGCGCCGTTTCTGCTTGGCACGCGCTGCGATCCGATCTCTTCCTGCTTCTCAAGAACGGCGGAGCGGGCGCGACGCCGGGTGGGATGCGGTCGCGCATTCGCGACGGCCTGGTCGTCGCCCAACTCGCGGTCGCATTGCTGCTCGCGAGCGGCGCGGGGCTCCTCTTCCGGAGCATGGAGCGGTTGTCTGCGGTTCCACTCGGGCTCGAACCCAAGAACCTTCACGCAACGTTCGTCGATGCGACCGCGGTCGACGAGATGGTCGAGAAAGCGCGCGCGATTCCGGGTGTAGAGAGAGCAGCGGTCATCGGGTACCTGCCGTTCGAGGTCGGCCGCGGTTGGGACGATTCGGTCACCGTCGAAGGAAGGCGTGCGACCGACACGACGCCCGATGTCGCGTCGTTGAACTGGTTCAGTCCGGGGTATCTCGCGACCGCCGGCACCAGGCTGCTCGAGGGGCGCGATTTCGCCTCGACGGAGGGCGCGCCGGTCGCCATCGTGAACCAGACCTTCGTCCGCAAATACCTTGCCGGTCGCGAGCCGATCGGCGCGTTGGTTCGTCTCTCCGACTGGCCTGCAACGGGGTTCGAGGTCGTCGGCTTGATTCAGGACGTGCGGCAATGGGGACCGGCTGAGGATCCTCTTCCGGAGGTTTATCTGCCGCAGTCGTGGTTTGCGCGGAACAAGGAGGCGTACGCAGCCGGCGCGATGCTGGTGGTCAAGAGCAGCTTGCCTTCCGGAAGCATCGCGGTCGCTTTGCGCGCAGCAGCGAGATCCGTTCTTCTGGTGGGGACGACCAAGCCGGTCGACGACTACCTCGATTATTATTTCCGGCAGCGGCGATTCCAGTTGGACCTCGCGCTCGGCTTTGCAGCGTCGGCGCTCGTCCTCGCGGCGCTCGGCGTTTACGGCGCGATGGCGTTTTCCGTCGTGCAGCGCAGGCGCGAGCTCGCGGTCCGCGCCGCGCTCGGCGCGCAGGCCCGGCAGCTCTTCGCGCTCGTCCTCGCGCGTGGCGGCCGGCTGGCCGCGATCGGAATCTCGCTCGGCGTCCTGGTAGCGCTCGTGCTCTCCCGATTCCTCGCTGCGCTGCTCTACGGCATCGGCGAACACGATCCGCTCACGCTCGCCGGCGCGATCGTGACGCTCGGCGCAGTGACGCTCGTCGCGAGTCTCGTTCCCGCCCTGGCTGCGACGCGGCTCGACCCGATGACGGTGCTGCGCAACGAATGACGAGCTATCCGAGCAGCAGTCGAATCGACGCCTCGATGTCGCCGAAAGTTGCGATCACTTTTTCCGCGCCGTGTGTCGCAAGGTCATGGATCGACCACCGGCCCGTTGCCACGCCGCAGGCCGGCAAGCCCGCCTCATGGGCGGCGAGGATGTCGCGCGGGGTGTCTCCGATGACGAGCGCATCGGTTGCGCCCAACTCCTGCGCGCGGCGAAAGGCGGTGCGCACGATCTCCACCCTGGGTTCCGCGTCGCTGCCGTAGCCGCCGAACTTCCAGCAGCCCCACAGCCCCGCCGAAGATGATTTCCGGTGCACAGCCCGAGCAGCGCCTTCCCGTCGAGCCGCCTCAGCAGCTCGCTCACGCCCGGCAGAGGGACGTACGGCCGTTCGGCGACTTCGGTCGCCAGTGCATGCAGGTATTGCTCGAGGACTTCATCGATGTCGCGCTCGCTGACGGATTTCCGCTCGGCCGCAAGCACGAGCCGCGCAATCGCGCGGTCGGTCATCCCGTCGAGCCGCATCCTGCGCAGCTCTTCGCTCGCCTGCGGGCGCGTGTGGAGCGCTTTCGCCAGAGCGCGGCCGCCGCCGCCTCCTCCCTGCGTCAGCGTGCCGTCGAGATCGAAGAGCAGCGCCCTCACGCGCCGCTCACGACCAGCTCGGCGAACCGCAGGGTGGGCGCCGCCGTCGAGGAACGGAAGTCGAGATCGTCGCCGACCGCGTCGATGCCCTTGAGCATCTCGAGCAGATTGCCGGACACGGTCACTTCCTGGACCGGGTACGCCAGCTCGCCGTTCTCGATCCAGATGCCGTTGGCGCCGCGCGAGTAATCGCCGGTGACGACGTCCGCGCCGCGCCCGAGCATCGCCGTCACGTACAGTCCCGACCGAACGCCCTTGATGATCTCGTCGGCGCGTGAAGCACCGGGCTGCAGGT
>VBLM01000493.1 GCA_005879095.1 Deltaproteobacteria bacterium | reverse complement strand
TTCGGGTTCAGCCCGCAGCCTTGCACGCAGGTCTGGCTGATGGTGTCGCAGACGTAATCGGGCGGGTTGCAGTCGGTATCGAAGCCGCAGGCCTTGCCGGTCACGTCGCCGGCGTCGCCGCCGCCGTTGGTGATGTCGTCGCCCGGGTTCGATGCGTGTCCGCCGCACGCGGCCAGTCCAAGACCCAACACCAGGGCGGCAAACCGAAGAGGTCGCATCGACTTGAACTCCGAGTCACGGCCACCCGGTGTGGGCGGGAAACGCACATTACAGGGGCGCAAGCCGCGATTCTTTCGGCCAAACGACCGATGCGACGCGTCACAAGCCGGGGACATGATGCTCTCGCCGAAGGCGCGGCTTCGTGTCCCCTAGTCGTCTAGCTTGCGGCCAGGGGTAGGGTGGGGTAGAACAACGCACCATGTCGAGAAAGGCCGATGCTGGAAATCGCCGCCCGCCCCGCCCCCGTCCGCTTCCGGAGGCGCAGGTTTCTTCCCGTTCCCCTCGCAAGAATGCCGTGGCGACGGACGTCGCGACCGATTCGGACTTCGGCCTCGCGCTGACCCTCTGCCCCGCGCTGCGCCGCCGCACGGACGCCTGACGGCCACGGGGCCGCCAAGTCCCTAAAGAAGCTTCCCTTTTCGTTCAACAGTGGAAACTTTTCCGGCATGGCAACTACGACCATGACGGATACCCGTCCGACGTTTTCGAGGCTGACCGAAGGCAAGGCGACGCAGTCCTGGCGCGCGGCGGTCCCCGCCGTGGTCGTCATCGTGGCCTTCGTCGCGTTGATCGCGTACCTGGCCTCCAGTGTCAGCACGTACTCGCAGCGCTGGATGAACTCAGTCCGCGATGCGCAGGAGACCCGCAACCAGTCCGAGGGGCTGAGCAAGCAGATCGCTCAGCTGCAGAAGGACGCGGCCATGCTCAAGACCGCCGGCCGCACCACTGTGATCCTCGAAGCTACTGATAAGAAAACGAAATCCTGGGCGGCTGCGACCGTCGGCGAGCTTGCCGACGGCAAGACGTTCATCCGCGTCAGCGCCTACGGACTCGACGAGAAGCCCGAGGGCGGCAAGGCGTACCACGCGTGGCTCAAGCCGCAGACCGGCGATTCCATCGATCTCGGCGATCTCGAGCCCGACCAGAACGGCGGCGGTTACACGATGGCGAGCGAGCTGCCGGCCATCGATCAGGGCAAGTCGGTCCTCTTGACCTTGGATGCGTCGGGCGCGAAGCAGCCGGACAACGTGATCGCCAAGATCGACCTTCCCAAACTGACACCTTCGGTGAAGGCGCCTCCGACCGAGCAGCCGGCACAGGCCAAGACGGGCACCACCTCGCAGCAGATGCACCAGGAGCTGGGAAAGTAACCAAGCAGCCAAGCGGTTTTCCCAGCTTGACCGAAGTGGCGGTCCCCTCTACGCTGGATTTCCACCGAATCGGCTCGAACAACTAGCCGTTTTGAACGAGGAAATCCATGGGCGAAGAAGGACCTCCGAAAACAGAGATGATCAATCCCGCCCTCCTCGACGGGGTGTCGGCGAACTTCATCGTGAAGGGCCCCAACGGGGTCGAGAAAGCCTCCCCGATGCGGTCGATCACGGTCGTCATCGGCCGTTCCGACGCCTGCGAAATCTCGGTCAAGGACAGCTCGATGTCCGGCAAGCACGCCGAGATCAGCAAGATCAACGGCGAGATCTCGGTCAAGGACAGCTCGATGTCCGGCAAGCACGCCGAGATCAGCAAGATCAACGGCGAGATCCGGGTCAAGGACCTGGGCTCGGCCAACGGCATCTGGCTCAACGGCGAGCGGGTAGAGGACGTCGAGCTCTACGACGGCGACGTGCTTCGCTGCGGGCAGACCTCCATCCGCGTCGACGTGGTCGGCGGCCGCAAGCGCCCCGACGCGGGCATGTCCCCCAAGATTCTGGCGCTGATCATCGTCGGCGTCCTGGTGCTGGCCGGCGTCGGCATCGGCGGCGGGCTGTGGTTGAAGAAGAAGCAGCAGCGGAAGCGCGACCTGGCGACGCTGGCGGCGTTCGTGGGCGCGGCGCGCGAGGGACAGAAGGCCAAGCCGTGCGCGGCGGCGGTGGACAAGGTGGCCGATGTGGCCAGGACCCTGAACACGCTCGGCCGGCCGACCTGCGCGTCGGCACCGAAGGGCGAGGAAGCCCGGCGCGAGGTGGGCGGCTATCGCGAGCTGGCCAAGACGTATGACCGCATCGCGACGTCGATTTCGCAGTTCGCGGCGCAGTCGTCGGCTTCGGCGCAGGCGTTGACCGGGTCGGCCGAGCAGATCGCCGATGCGGAGATGAAGAACCGCGTCGCCGAGGCGCAGGACCTGGTCGAGCAACGCTCGCAGGTGACCAACACCTTCATCGCCGACTGGAAGAAGCTGGGGCAGGCGACCAACGGCTATGCCACCGCGCTCGACCAGGCTTTCTTGCAGGGGAACAAGGCCGTGTGCCCCGCTGTAGACAAGGGTGTGCAGGCCAAGACCGCAGGCGAAGTGCTCGTCAGCTGCAACAAGAACTTCGACAAGGCCAAGAATGCCGTCGAGGAGAAGCTGAAGGAGCTCGACGAGGTAGCCGGCGGAGGCTCGGGCGAAGCTCCGGCCGAGTAGTGAAATTCGTCCTGATCTTCGGCGCGCTCGCGATCGTTCTGGTCGCCGGCGCGCTGCTTTTCGTCGAACGGCGGATCCGGGCGCGGACCCGGCGCGTGCTCGCGGCGCAGCCCCCGGCCGACGGCGAGCGCATCGTCGAGCTGCGCATGCGTCAGACGACCGCGTTTGCCGACGGTCTCCCGGCGCCTCTAGTGGGCGCCCGTGACGCCGACGTCTTCTGCACGCCCGCGGCGCTCGTCGTGGGAAGGCTGGCGATCCCGCTTTCTGGCGTCGAGGACGCCGCGATCGAGCGGGGAGCGCTTCACTTGCGCTGGACCTCGTGCGGCGAGCGGCTCGAGACAGTGCTGGAAGCCCCGCTGCACGATCTCGAACGGCTGCGGCGCGAGATCCACTTGAGACAGCCGAACGTGATCGAGAAGCTGCTGGCGATGGTGCAGAAATGAGAGTGACCGCGCTGGGATCGGCGGACGCGTTCTTTTCGGCGGGCCGCGGGCACACCTGCTGGCTGATCGAGGACGACAAGGGCGCGTACGCCGTCGATTTCGGCGCGACCGGCTTGATGGCCTTGAAAAGATTGCGGTTCGATCCGGATCGCCTGCAGGCCGTGCACTTCACGCACCTGCACGGCGACCACATCGGCGGATGGCCGTTCCTGCTCGTCGACGCCGTCCATCGATCTCACCGGACCGCGCCCTTGATCGCCAGCGGCCCGCCAGGCACCCGCGATCGGCTGCACGCGCTCTG
Organism: Deltaproteobacteria bacterium; assembly: GCA_005879095.1. GTDB lineage: Bacteria > Myxococcota > Myxococcia > Myxococcales > 40CM-4-68-19 > 40CM-4-68-19. Next base: position 2,797 of record VBLM01000493.1, on the reverse strand, counting down.
GGCGGCCTGCTACCGGCGCGCCGCCGAGAAGCCGCTCCCCTTTCCTCTGACAGTTCACGAGCTTCGGCCGGGCGAGTCGGCGGCGCTCGCCGGCCGGGAAGTGCGCGCCTTGGCGGCGCAGCACATGACGCCGCCGGACATCGCCCTGTCGCTGCGCATCGGCGACATCGCCTTCACCGGCGACACTGGCGCGATCCCCGACGGCCTTTGCGACGGCGCGCGCCTGCTGTGCGCCGAGTGTACGTATTTGTCGCAAGATTCCGATCGTCACCTCGCGTGGGAGCGACTCCGCAAGATGAAGCTGCCCCCGTTGATGCTCGGCCATGCGGGCAGCGAAGTCCGTGAAGCCGGCGTGAAGGTGTGCGACGATCTCGATTTCCTGGAGCTCTGAATGGATCGCATCGATCAGCTGCGGAAGTTCATCGCCGCGCAGCCGGACGAGCCGTTTCCGCGGTATGCGTTGGCCCTCGAGTTGAAAGGAAAGGGCGACAACGCCGGCGCCGCCAGTGAGCTTCACGAGCTCTTGAAGCGCAAACCCGATTACCTGGCCGCCTTCCTGCAGCTGGGCATGCTCGAGCAGGCGCTCGGCCGCATCGACGCGGCGCGCGAGACGCTGCGCAACGGGCAGGATCTGGCGCGCAGAAAGGGCGACACGCACACACTCTCGGAGCTCACCTCAGCGCTGGAAACGCTTTAAGTTCCACGGAATTCTTGACTCACCTGAGTCCCCAACGCAGGATGCCGCCAGCCCATGAAACCGCGGAAAGTCCTCGTCGTCGACGACTCCAAGCTGCTGCATCGGATGTTCGAGATGATGCTCAGGCAGTACCCGCTCGTACACGCGTACGACGGGCGCGAGGGCCTCGACCGGCTAGCCGAGAACAGCGACGTGGACCTGATCCTGCTCGACGTGAACATGCCGCGGATGAACGGGCTCGAGTTTCTCGCCGCGGTGAAGGCGGATGCCCGGCTGGCGAAGATTCCGGTGATCGTCGTCACCACCGAAGGGGCGGACAAGGACGCGGAAAAGGCCCTTGCTTCCGGCGCCGCCGCGTACGTGAAGAAGCCATTTCGGAACGAAGAGCTGCTCGGGGCCATCGAGCGGCTGACGGCAGCGGCGTGAGCACGCGGATGCCGACGACGACCTTGCCGCCCGGACTAGGGAGCGCGCTCGACGAGCTGCGGGCGACGCTCGACCGCGCCGCCGAGCTGGCCCGGCAGCTCGACGCGAAGCAGCCGGCCGAGACCGATGCCGACTTGCACGCGCGGCTCGCTGACGTGTAGTCCGACCGGCGCGAGCTGTCGGCGAAGCTCGCCGAGTACGAACACCAGGTGGGGCGGCTGATGAACCTCTATGTCGCCACCTACCAGCTGCACGCGACGCTCGATCCGGCCGAGGTGCAGTCGACCATCGCCGAGATCGCCATCAACCTGCTCGGCGCCGAGCGGTTCGTGCTCCTCTTCTGGAAGGAGACGGAGAGCGGCGAGTGCGAGATCGCGCTCTCGCAGGGGATGGAGGACGACAAGAGCGGCCTCTATACCAACGGCATCTACGGCGGCGGCGATCCGGCGGTCGATGCGACTTTGTCGGACGGTGTGCTGCGCATCGGTCCCATCGAAGGGTCGGAGGCGCTGGCCTGCGTGCCGCTCATGGTCCAGGGCACGACGGTGGGCGCGCTGGTGCTCCTGAAGCTCTTCGAGCACAAGGAGGCGCTCAAGCCGGAGGATCGCGACCTTCTCGACCTGCTCGCGGCCCATGCGGCGTCGGCGCTGTTCGCGGCGCGCGTCTATTCGACCACCGACCGCAAGCTCAAGACGCTGGAGAGCCTGGTCAAGCTGGTGCGCAGGCCGACGTGAGCCTCACCGGCAATCTCGAAGACGTTTCGGTCGCGGACACCCTCCAGTTCATCCATCTGGGAGGACGGACCGGAACGCTGACCCTGCAGAGCGGCGAAGCCACGGCGGAGATCGCTTTCCACAAGGGGCGCATCGTCAACGCCACGGGTCCGGCGTCGAAACGGCTCGGGGAGCTTTTGCTCGATGCGGGCGCGATCGATCCTGCCACGCTGCAGGCTGCTCTGAAAGTGCAGGAGGCGGAGCAGCCGCGGCGGTCGCTGGGGCAGATTCTGGTGGCGATGAAAGCAGTCACGCCGGAAACGATGTACGGCGCGGTCGAGCAGCAGATCGAGCACACCGTCTACGATCTGGTGACGTGGTCGCACGGCACCTTTCAGTTCGCGCTCGACGACTTGAAGCCCATCGACGACATCGCGGTCGTTCCCGGCGACGTCATCCGGCACCTGAACCTCGACACGCAGATGGTCCTGCTCGACGCGCTGCGGGTATTCGACGAGCGCAACCGCGACGCGGAGCGCGCCAAACCGAAGACGTCGCCGGTTTCTACGCCCGCGCTCGGGGTCGCGCCGATCAAGCCGCCGACACAGAAGATCACGCCGGTGACGCCGCCGGTCGAGCGGCGGGTGAGGTTGCAGGTCGTCTCGGCCGACCGGCAGATCGCCGAGAAGCTGGCCCAGGCGCTGCCCGAGGCGACCGTGGTTCCGGTCAACCTGCGCGACGCGGGGACGGCGCCGCCCGGGGAGGGCGCACCGGTGGTGCTGCTCGACTTGCGCGCGGGAAGCGTGGCGGTGGAGGCCGTGGAGGGGCTGCGGCGGACGCGGCCGCGGTCGTCGATCCTGGCGGTCGTCGACGCGGGAGTGCCGCTGACCCGGGTGTACCAGGCGGGCGCGGTCGCGGCGGTCCCCGGAGAGGTGCAGGCGCTGATCGCTTCGTTTCGCTC
>VBLM01000486.1 GCA_005879095.1 Deltaproteobacteria bacterium | reverse complement strand
GAGAAGCTGCGCCACCATCACCAGCGCGAGCAGCGCGAGCGCGAACTGCTTCTCGGCGAAGAGCCGGTAGATGAGCGCTTCCAGCTCCCCGAACCCGCCATCGTTGCGCGTCATCATCGCTTGGCCTCCACGGTCAGCTCCTCGGCCGGCGTCTCGTCGGCGATGAAGGAGGGCCACAGCGCGGACGATGGCTTGCGCTCGAGGCGCGATAGTTCCTTCAGGTACGCGTCGATGCCGCGCAGCAGCACCGAGCCGCGCAGCCCTTCCGGCAGCGGCCCGGCGAGCGCGCGCAGCGCGGAAACGGCCACGACCGGCCGTGCATCGAGGCAGAGTGCAACTGCAGCGACCGCCGAATCGTCGTGCGGCGAGGATCCGGTCTTGCCGGTGAAGACCAGCTTCGGCCAACGCAGGGCGAGCCAGCGCAGCGTGCCTTCACGCCGGTGGAGGCCGAGCAGCGCACCGGTGTCGCTCAGCGTGCACGAGCCGTCGCCGGCGAAGAGCTTTCGATGAAGGTACGCGCCGATCTGCTCGGCGGTTGCGCGCGAGGAATTTCCCAGCAGCGAGGTCGGATCGTCGGGCAGCATCGACGCCGGCAGTCCGCCCCGCTCGCGGCGCGATTTCAGATGGCGGAAGAGCGCGACCGACGCGGCACTATAGGAGAGATCGGAAGCGATCTCGTCCGGCTGCACCGTCTGTCCGAGCTGAGCGAAGAGAGTCGCCGAGAGCGCCCGATCGGCTGGGGAATCGAGCGCGGCGCGCTCTTCGTCCCCGACCTCTTTGGAGATCTCGGCGAGCAGGTCCGGCCGGCGCTGCGCGAAGAGGATCGGCAGCAGCAGCGCATGGCGCGCGGTGAGCGAGTTGATCGATCGCGCCACCACTTCGTCGAACGGCATCGGGTGCGACGCGGGCACCACGTCGGTGGGACAGTAGCTGGCGGCGCGCGCCCGGCGCTGGTCCTTCGTCGCCCAGATCCAGCGCACGCACGGCGCCGGCGGCAGCGGCAATTCCATGACTGCGTGCGGGCCGAAGGCTTCCACCGCCAGGTCGAGCGCTTCGAGCTTCGCGACCGAGCCGTAGTTGACCGGCATCAAGGCCGACTCCGCGCCCGATCGTGCCAGCACCGAACCTTCGGTGCCGATGACTGCGAACGCCGTGCGCACCGACGTGCCGGGAAATTCCGAATCGATCGCGCCGCTCAAGCCCTCGCGAAAGCGATCGATCGCCGAGACCAGATCGATGTCGGCGCCGCCGCTGGCGACGCGCTCCGTCCAGCCCTCGACGAAGCGAAAGGCGGAGGCGGAATCGATGTCGTCGATGAACGATCGTGCCGCTTTCAGCCAAAGCCCTTGCGAAGCGAGCCAGTCGCGCGCCGACGCCAGCCTCCGCGCCGAAACGCCGGGATGCGCGCGCAGCCAGCCGACGCCGCGCGGCGCCGCCCCGAGGACGAGTTGATCCTCGCGCGACAGACGTTTCAAAGGTAGTCCGAACAACGCCAGCGAGAGCCGATCGAGACCGTCGATCGGCCGCCGCTCGTCGCCCAGGCTACCGCCGGCGCTCAGGTTCAAATAGAGACCGGCGATTTCCGCGGGAGCCGCCTGCCGGACGATCCAGGTGGCCAGCAACGCTTCGCGGACCTTGTCGGCAATCGAGGCGCGATGCGAACCGCGCAGGTAGAGCTTGGCAAGCTGCTGCGGAATCGTCGAGCCGCCTTCGGGCACGCCGCGCAGATTGCGAAAGACGGCGCGCACGACGCCGCGCGGACTGATCGGCGGAACCCAGCGCGCGCGCGTGAACAGGCCGCGATCTTCGTATGCGGCGGCGGCGGCAGAGACGAGGGCGGCCTCGCGCAATTCCGGCGGCGCAGCGCGGTACTCACGTAGATCTTCAGCGAAAATCGCTGCCCCCTCGCGACCCGCCGGCGTGAGCGTCAACGGAGAGACGAGGGCGACCACGAGCGCGACCAGCGCCGCGCCGGCGACCGCAGCGGCGACGCGAAGCAGCTTCATCGCGCCAGCCCCATCTTCTTCAGCACCTGCAACGTCTCGGCGGGTGTGTAGAGCGCCAGCAGCGGGTCGCGCGCCTGGCCGCGGTCGTCGAGCAGCGTGAAGTGCAGGTGTGGTCCGGTCGAATGGCCGCTGCTGCCCACT
>VBLM01000492.1 GCA_005879095.1 Deltaproteobacteria bacterium | reverse complement strand
CAAGCGGTGACGACGACCGGCCGGCTGAAACCGGTGACCGCTTCGCGCTGGGCGCGGTTCGCGGCGGTGATGGCGGTGATCGGCCCCGGCATCATCACCGCCAACGTCGACAACGACGCGGGCGGAATCGCGACGTATTCGCAGGCCGGCGCGGACTTCGGCTATTCGCTGCTCTGGACGCTGATTCCCATCACGCTGGCGCTGATCCTGGTGCAGGAGATGACGGCGCGGAT
>VBLM01000491.1 GCA_005879095.1 Deltaproteobacteria bacterium | reverse complement strand
GATGGTGGTGACGCTGGTGGGAACGACCATCGCGCCGTGGATGCAGTTCTATCTGCAGTCCGCGATCGTCGAGAAGGGCGTGCAGATCGAGGACTATTCGTTGTCGCGGCTCGACGTCGTCGTCGGTTGCATCGTCACCGACGTGGTCGCGTTCTTCATCGTGCTCGCTTGCGGCGCGACCATCTTCAAGGCCGGCGGGCACATCGAGTCGGCGAAAGACGCGGCCGTCGCATTGCGCCCGCTGGCAGGCAGCTGGGCGAGCGCGCTCTTCGCCTTCGGCCTCTTCAACGCGTCGCTGTTCGCCGCCAGCATCCTGCCGCTCTCGACGACGTATTACGTCTGCGAAGCGTTCGGTTGGGAGAGCGGCATCGACAAGCGCCGCGAAGAAGCGCCGCAATTCTATTTTCTTTACACGGCGATGATCGTGGTCGGCGCGGGACTGGTCTTGATCCCGGGACTGCCGCTGCTGAAAATCCTGCTGCTCTCGCAGACGGCCAACGGCGTGCTGCTGCCGTTCATCCTCATCTTCATGCTGCTGCTCGCGGGCGACGAGCGGCCGATGGGCCGTTATCGAAACGGCCTCGTGCTCAGCGCCATCGCCTGGCTGACGACGATCGCGCTGATCGTCCTCACCGCGCTGATGCTCTGGTTCACGCTGCGCTGACCAGCGGGAACGGCCGCCGTGCGACGACCAACTCGCGAAAGGCCTGCGCGTCGAGCGGCCGGGAAAAGAAGTATCCCTGCGCCGACTGCACTTCCAGCTCGCGCAACTGGTGCAGCTGGCCGGGGTTCTCCACGCCCTCGGCGATCACTTCCATCTGCAGCGCTTTCGCCAGGCTGACGATGGTGCGCACGATCTCGGCGTTCTTCCCCGGCGCGTCGAGACGCGAGACGAAGCTCTTGTCGATCTTCAGCGTGTCGAAGCGGAAGTTGTGCAGGTAGCTGAGCGACGAATAGCCGGTGCCGAAATCGTCGAGCAACAGATGCACGCCGAGCGTCTTCAGCTGCATGAGCAAGAGCGCCGCCGGTCCCGCGTTCTCCATCAGCACGCTCTCGGTCACCTCCAGCCGCAGCCGCCGCGCGTCGATGCCGCTGGAGGAAATGGCTTCGCGCACGTGATCGATCAGCTCCGCCTGCACCAGCTGCTTTCCGGAAAGGTTCACGCTCACCGACGCCGTCTGCGGCCGCTGGAGCGCGTCGTTCCACGCCTTCGCGTCGCGGCAGGCCTGCTGCAGCGCCCAGCGGCCGAGGGGCACGATGAGTCCCGTGTCCTCGGCCGACGGAATGAAGTCGTTGGGCGGAATCTCGCCGCGCGAGGGATGTTCCCAGACGATCAACGCCTCGCACCCGCTGACGTGGCCGTTGCTAAGCGAAACGATCGGCTGGTACCGCAGCCGCAATTCGCTGCGTTCGATCGCGCGCCGCAGATCGGTCTCCAGCTGCAGTTGCGCGCGCGCATGTGCATGCATCGAAGGATGAAAGACCGCGTGCGTGGCGCGGCCCATGTCCTTGGCGCGGTACATCGCCGTGTCGGCGTCGCGCAGCAATTCCTCCGGCCGCGTGTAACCGGGCGTGCCCATCGCGACGCCGATCGAAGCGGTGGCGAACACTTCCGTTCCCTCCAGGTCGTGCGCCGCCGACAAAGCGGTCTGGATCCGTTCCGCCGTTCGCAACGGCTGATCGGGGTCGGTGTAGTCTTCGAGCAGCACGACGAACTCGTCGCCGCCCAGACGCGCGACGGTGTCTCCGGGCGGAATGCTTTCCACGATCCGGCGCGCGACGTGTACGAGCAGCAGATCACCGTGCATGTGGCCGAGGCTGTCGTTCACCGTCTTGAACCGATCGATGTCGAGGAACAGCACCGCGAAGCGGTAATCGCCGCGCCGCTGCTGCCGCGCCATCGCCTGCCCGAGACGGTCCATGAGCAGCGACCGATTGGGCAGGTTCGTCAGAGCATCATGAAGCGCGTCGTGCAGCAGTTTCTCCTCTGCGTCCTTGCGCTCGGTGATGTCGGTCTGCGATCCCGCCAGGCGATAGGCTTTCCCGCTCGCGTCACGCACGGCAGCGCCGCGCACCAGCATCCAGCGCCAGCTCCCGTCGACGTGGCGCACGCGATGTTCGGTCTCCAGGTGCGGCGTGCGCCCCTCGAGATGGAGGCCGAGATCGCCGGCCACGCGATCGCGATCGTCGGGATGCATGCGGTCGAACCACTGATCGGGATCGCCGGCGATCTCGCCCTCGCTCAGGCCGAGCTGCGCCTTCCACCGCGCCGAGAAGAAGATCTTGTTTCTTCGCAGATCCCAGTCCCACAGGCCGTCGTTGGCGCCCTGCGCGGCGAGCGCGTACCGCTCCTCGCTCTCGCGCATCGCTCGCTCCACCCGCTTGCGCTCGGTGACGTCGAGCAGCATGCCGATCACCGCGCCGCGCCCGTTGAGCATCGTGCGCGCGCCGTGCACCTCGATGTCGATGGCCGAGCCGTCCTTGCGCTTGCCGCGGATGGTGTAATGGACGCTCTGCAGCTTTCCTTCCACGCGCAGCCGCAGGTACTCGTTGACGACCGGCAGATCTTCCGGCCACGTCAGATCCTGCACCGTTTTCTCGTAGAGCTCCGCCTGTGTATAGCCGAAGATCTCGGCCAGCTTCGGATTCGCGTACGCGTAGCGGTTGTCCTGGACGATGTAGCAGCCGACGATCGACTGCTCGACCAGCCCGCGGAACTTGTCCTCGCTGGCTTTCAACGCCTGCGCCGCCAGCTGCCGCTCGGTGACGTCGCGCGCGATGCCCTGCACGCCGACCGGCCGGTAGCCGCGGTAGACGAGGCGGCTGGTCAGCTCGAGCGGGACGCGATGTCCGTCCTTGGCGATGATCTCGACCTCGAACAGTTGCATCTCGCTGGAGAGTTTCTTCTCGATCGCCTCCCGCGCGCGATCCAGAAACTCGGGCGCGATGATGTCCCAGATGCGCAGCTTGAGCGCCTCTTCGCGCGAGTAGCCGGTGACGCGCTCGCAGGCCTTGTTCACCCAGGTGAAGCGGCCCTCGAGATCGTGCGCGTAGATGATGTCGCTGGCGTTCTCCACCAGCTCCCGGTAGTTCGCTTCTTCCACTGCGCCGGGATGGTAGAGCGGCGCGCGCTCGCGTGCAAAGGATGCTAGAGACGGAACGCTCAATGATACGCGAATGGCTCAGCTTCAGCCTCTTGTCGCTCTCGGCGATCTTTTTCGTCGTCGATCCGATGGGCGTGATCCCGGTCTTCATGGCGATCACGCGGCACGACTCGCCCGACAAGCGCAAGAGCATGGCGATGCGCGCGTCGCTGGCGGCGTTCTTCATTCTCTCCACGTTCGCGGTCGCCGGCACTTTGATCTTCCGCGTCTTCGGCGTCACGCTCGGCGCCTTCAAAGTGGCCGGCGGGGTCCTGCTGCTGCTCACCTCGATCGAGATGCTCAAGGCGCAACCGCAGCGCACGCGCACCACGCCGGAAGAGCAGCAGGAGGGCGCGGAAAAAGAGGACGTGGCGATCTTTCCGCTGGCGATTCCGCTGCTTGCGGGTCCGGGATCGATCGCGACCGTGACCGCGCTGATGGGCCGGGCGGGGAGAATTCTGTTTGCCGTTCCGGTCATCCTCTCCATCGCCATCACCTGCGCGGCGAGTTATCTCATGCTGGTCGCCGCCGAGCGCATCCAGCGCCTGCTCGGCGTCACCGGGCTCAACGTGATGAACCGCGTGATCGGCCTCATCATCGGCGCCATCGCGGTCCAGTTCATGTTCGACGGCTTGAAAGACACATTTCCGGGGCTTCTCCATTGAGAGGGTTGGCGCTGCTGGCTTGCGCCGGTTGTGCGCTGCCGGTGGTTTCGGCCGGCACGTTTCTGCCCGCCGGCGATCTCCGCCCCGGTGAATTCCACGCCAGCGTCTCGATGGAAGCGGGCCGCGTGCTCGCGGGTCCGAGCGACGTGCACGATCTGCCGGCCACGCCCCCGGAAGCGCAGGGCTGGGAAGTCTCCACCTGGGTGGCATCCGACGTCTCGCTTCGCTGGCAGGTGGCGCGCAGGCTCGCGCTCGAGGCTCAGTTGAAGGTGACCAACCCGATCTCGCCCTTCGCGCCCGAGCCGGTCGGCGCCGCGATCGGTGCGCGGCTGCGGTTGATCGAGCGGACTGCGGAGGGCGGGCTGGCGGTGGAGATCGGCGCGCGCGGCGTCGGCGTCGGCGTGGAGCAGCGGATCGATCGATCGAAGGACGGCCGCTCGCAGACCGACGTGTGGAACTACCGCGCGTACGGGATCGAGGTGCCGGTAGTGGCCACGTATCGGGTCAACCCGTTCTTCGCGGTCACAGCCTCGCCGTTTTTGCGCGCCTACTGGATCCGCGCCTGGCACACCGAGATCGTCGGTCTCAACGAGCAGCAGGCGGTGCTGCAGTGGTCGCCGGTGCTCTCGGGCGGCCTGGGCGGATCGGCGGCCTTCGATCTCGGACCGTTGGAGATCGCGCCCGGGGTGGCGATCGAGCTCGCTACCCGCCCGGGTCCCGGCGCGGCGACGCACTTTCTCTTCGAGCCCGGCATCTCGGTGGGGACGCGCTTTTGACGCCGCTCGCCACCGCC
>VBLM01000487.1 GCA_005879095.1 Deltaproteobacteria bacterium | reverse complement strand
CTGGCGCGCTACTACATCGGGATGGGCGCGCGGACGTACGGGGCCCAGCTGGTCGACGGCGCCTCGTCGGCGGAGGTGCCGCTCGTGGTGCTGACCAGCGACTACGAATACCTGCGCCGTGTCAGGTCGTTCATGGCGCCGCAAGTGCGCAGGTTACGGCGGCCGTTCGATCCCGCGCTCTTCCAGCCGCTCTTCGATGGGCCCCAACCGGTCTCGTTCGATTCCGAGGCCATCCTCGCCGAGCTCGCTGCGGCGCGGCCCCCGATGCTCGAAGGGCTGCCGCCGACGGCGCTGCGATGGATCGCGCGCGGCGCGTTCGTCCTCGAAGTGGCCGAGGGCGGCCTGGTGGTGCGCAAGGGCACTGCCGAGAGAGAGATGTACGTCGTCCTCTCCGGCGCGCTCGACGTCAATGACGGCGCGGCGCGCATCGGGCCTGGGGAGGCCGTGGGCGAGATGGCTTTTCTCGGCACGCCCGGCCTGCGGACGGCGACGGTGCGCGCGCTGCAGACCTCGCGGCTGCTCGTCCTGCGCCCCGGATTTCTCGACGAGCTCGCCACGCGGGATCCGCGGGCCGCATATGCGCTGACGCGCAACCTGGCGCGCACGGCGGCCGATCGGTTTGCCGAGCTTCGCGGACGGCTCGGATAACTGACCGACGAGTCATTTTCGCCCGGCCGGCATCGTACCCGGCATGGACAAGATCGCACTGGTCACCGGCGGAACTTCAGGAATCGGCCTCGTCACCGCGAAAGAGCTCGAGTGCGACTTCTCGTCGCTCGACTCGATCCGGAAAGCCGCCGCCGAGTTCAAACGCCGCCACGACAAGCTGCACGTCCTCGTCAACAACGCGGGCGGCATCAATCCTTCTCGCCAGCTTTCGAAGGACGGCATCGAGCTGACGTTCGCGGTCAACCATCTCGGTTACTTCCTCTTCACCAATCTGTTGCTCGACGTGTTGAAAGCGAGCGCGCCGGCCCGCATCGTCAGCGTCGGTTCCGAAGCGTCGCGCTGGGGCACCATCGACTTCGGCGACCTGCAGGCCGAAAAGCGCTACATCGCCACCCGCCAGTACGGCAGCACCAAGCTGATGAACATCGCCTTCGCGCTCGAGCTGGCCGAGCGGCTGCGCGGGACGGGAGTCACATCCAACGCGGTGCATCCCGGCACGGTCGCCTCCAACTTCGGCGCGGTCAAAGGCTGGTTCGGCCTCGGCTTCGCGCTGGTGAAGCCGTTCCTCTTGACGCCTGAGCAGGGCGCACAGACGCAGATCTTTCTCGCCAGCTCGCCCGAGGTGGAGGGCGTCACCGGGGCCTATTTCATCCGCAAGCAGCAGCGGACACCGCCGCGCCTCGCGCGCAACCCCGACGTCCGCCGCCGATTGTGGGAAGTGAGCGAGAAGCTGACCGGCCTTTACGACGCTTTCGCGACCGCGACCGGCTGACCCTCGACGTGGTGTGAGTGCTCGACGTACCTCGCCCACACCGAGAGCAGCGCCTGCACCAGGCCGGTCTCCTCGGTATAAAAACCGTACTCGGTGAGCTGGTCGCCGAAGCTCGGGATCGCGAACACCGCTCGCTCGCCGTCGATGATCCAGAGGTAGATCGGCATCACCCCGCTGTACTCCCAGCGGTCGGCGAAGCGCAGCTCGCTGTCGAGGGCGCGCTGCTGCCGCGTCTCCATCTCGGCGATGAAGGCGTCGCGCGCGTCGGGGATCTCGCAGTTCTCCAGCTCTTCGTAGAGCCGGCGGCTGCGCGGGAACCCGCCCTTGCGCATGTACTCCTTCCAGCGCGATTCCGGGAAGCGATCGTGCAGCGCCTTCGAGCGGCCCGCGGCGTCGAGCGAGAGCACCTGCACCGACAATCCGTGGCCCTTGCGCACGCGCTCGGCCTTGCGGTTCTCGAGCGCCTTGACGTACGTGCCGTAGTGTCCGCGATCGGTCCACACGCCGTGCCCGGGAAAGTCGGTGGCGATGAAGATCGACTCGCGCGCCTCGGAGATCAGCCGCTCGATCTCCGCCATGTAGACGGGAAACGCGCCGATCTCCTTGGTCGTCAGGTGGTCGAAGATCGAGCGCAGGTCCTTCGTCAGCTTGCGGCCGTCGCGGATGGAAAACATCGCGAACAGGATGCCGCACAACGTCATCGCGAGACCGACCAACTCGAACGGGGCCTTGTGGCCGAGCCAGAACTGGTAGGCCGTCCGGATCAAATCCAGAACCATGAGCACGCACCTCCACTGAGCAGGTTAGCAGGTGGCGGCGGTAGGTTGCCACGGGCGAGCGTGCGAGCGCTCCCTACACGGTTGCTTGACGCGGGGCGTCCGGCGGTTATGTTGAGGTCTCTGGTTCCGCCATGGGGGCGAACCGGTTTCGACGAGGGCAACGAACCTTTCGGCGCATGCAGGGGATGGCTCCGGGCCTCTTCAAAAAACGGGCAACGACACAAACGCCAACGACAACGTTGAGCTCGCGCTGGCCGCTTAAAAACCGGCCTGGCACGCGGGACCCCGGAGCCCAGCCCATGGCGCCGGCAAGTCCCGTCAAAAAAGTGGGCTGGCTTTCCGTGGCGCCCTGACGGCGGAAAGCGAGATTCATTCGGGGATGGTCCGGCGGGGAGGGTGCCCGTGTTCGACCCGCCGGATGACGATAAAGCACGGGACACGCATGTAGTGCCGAACGGGGAAGAGCTTTCGGACGCGGGTTCGATTCCCGCCGCCTCCACTTTCCACAAGAGTTACGATTACTTGCAACGACAGGGTCCGCCAATGAACCCGCGTCCGAATGGTTTGACGGCGCAGGCCGATGCGTTCAGAGGATGGGCGGGCCGCTGTTCGGGTAGTCGGTGCGAAAAGCCATCTCGCGGCCCGCGTCGTACTCGGCA
>VBLM01000069.1 GCA_005879095.1 Deltaproteobacteria bacterium | reverse complement strand
GCGCCCGCCGCTGCCGCCGCCAGCGAGAGCGGAATGACCAGCTCGCGGCGTCCCGACGCGTGCGACGGATCGACCACCACCGGAAGATGCGTGAGCTGCTTCGCCAGCACGACGGATGCGAGATCGAGCGTGTTGCGCGTGGCGGTTTCGAAGGTGCGGATGCCGCGCTCACAGAGGATGACCTGGTCGTTGCCGCCCGCGAGCAGGTACTCGGCGGCCAGCAACCATTCCTCGAACGTCGCGGAGAGGCCGCGCTTGAGCAGCACCGGACGTCTCTGGCGCGCCAGCGCCTTGAGCAGCGAGGAGTTGTGCATGTTGCGCGCGCCGACCTGCAGGATGGCGACGCCGTCAAGCTCGTCGGCAGGCTCGAGAATTTCGCTTACGGTGGCGAGGCCGTGCCGGGCGGCGGCGTCGACCAGCATGCGCACGCCCGCCGCGCCGAGGCCCTGGAAGGCATAGGGGCTGGTGCGCGGCTTGTACGCCCCGCCGCGGAGCACCGGGCAGCCCGCCTGGGTGACTGCGGCAGCCGCCTGCGCCATCTGCACCCCGTCCTCGACCGCACAGGGCCCCGCCATGACCACGAACGCGCGTCCGCCGAGGGCGAGGCCGGGGCGGACCTCGACCCGCGTGCCCTCGGGCTTTCTCTCGCGGCGCACCAGGCTGGGTCCGATCATGGAGGTCCTCTGGCACCGTTCACATACGAATCTGTTGCATCAGAGCTTTCAGAATGTTTTGAATCATGTGTGGTATAGCGGGCCCGGTCGAGAGCGGCAAGCGGAGCGACGCATGGCGTTGGCGGAAACGACAGCCCGGCCGGACTTCGCCGTCGCCGAGGTGTCGCGTTTCGACGCATCGGGTCAACCGCTGCACGTCTGGGCGCACCCAGAGGGCCGACTCTGGACGGCGGCCTTCGGTGAGGCCGATCGGCGCGAAGGTCTTTCATTGCGCTCGGTGCTAGGCGCGCTCGACGCGCCGTGGCACGACCTGCCGGAGGGGATGCCGGGGCCGTGGTTCGGCGCTGCCGCGTTCGATGGCCGCGCCTGGGAGGGCTTTTCCCCGCTTCGCTTCACGCTGCCGGCGCTGCTCCTGTGGAGCGATGGGGCTCGCCATTTCGCGGCTGCATTCGGGGACGGCGCGCACAGGCGGCTCGAGGAAACGCGGCGAAAACTCGAAGGGGCAATTCTATCGAGCGGGCCTGACATCACCCCCGCTCGCCGCCTCCGCTACCCCGCCGAGCGCGAGCGCTGGAACGCCCTCGTCTCCCGCGCCCTGACCGCCATCGCCGCCGGCACGCTGGAGAAAGTCGTCGTCGCCCGCGCGGTCGACGTCGAGGCCGGTGGCCGGATCGATCCCGCAGCGGTCCTCGCCCGCCTCGAACGACGCCATCCGGCCTGCCGCGCCTTCCTCGTCCGTGGTGAGCGCGGCGCAACCTTCGTCGGCGCGACGCCCGAAATACTTTGCCGCATCGACGGCGACCTCGTCCGCACCGAGGCGCTCGCCGGTTCCGCTGACCCCGCCAGCGGCGTTGCGCTCCTCTCCAGCCGCAAGGATCTGCGCGAGCACCGCTGGGTCGTCGATCACCTCGTGGGGGCGCTCTCGGGCATCGCGCGCTCGCTACAGCGCCAGCCGGAACCCGGGCTGCGCAATCTGGTGAACGTCGTTCACCTGCACACGCCGATCTCGGCGCGGCTCGCTCCGGGTCGCGGCGTCGCCGACGTGGCCGCGTCGCTCCATCCCACGCCCGCAGTCCTCGGCGTACCGTCCGCCGCGGCGCGCCGATTCCTCGTCGAGCACGAGGGCCTCGATCGCGGCCTGTACACCGGCCTCGTCGGCTGGGTCGGGCCGCGAAGCTCCGAGCTCGCCGTCGCGCTGCGCTGTGCGCTCATCCGCGGCAACCGCGCCAGGCTCTTCGTCGGGGCCGGCATCGTCGAAGGCTCGTCCGCCGAACGCGAGTGGCTCGAGACCGAACTCAAAGCGCGCGCGCTGCTCGACGCGCTCGGCGCCGAACCGTGACAGCCGCGAACTTCAACCTGCTCTGGGCGCACGCGCTGGTCGACGAGCTCGCCCGCGGCGGCGTGCGCGACGCGGTGGTCTGTCCGGGATCGCGCTCGGCGCCGCTCGCGCTCGCCTGCGCCGACAAGCTGCGCGTGCACACGGTGCTCGACGAGCGCAGCGGCGCGTTCTTCGCCCTCGGCGCCGCGCGCGCGTCCGGCCGCCCCGTGGTGATCGTCGCCACCTCGGGCAGCGCGGGCGCACATTTCTTTCCGGCCATCCTCGAAGCGGAAGCGAGCGGCGTCCCGCTGATCGCGCTGACCGCCGATCGTCCGCTGGAATTGCACGGCTGGGGCGCGCCGCAGACGATCGATCAACAGCGGCTTTTCGGCGCGCACGTCCGCTTCTTCGCCGACGTCGGCCTGCCGGATCCGGTCGCGCTCCCGCATCTGCGCGCGACGGTCGCGCGCGCCTTGCAGCAGGAGGGCCCGGTGCACCTCAACGCGCCTTTCCGCGAGCCGCTCGCGCCCGTCGTGCAGCCGCTGCCCGAAGTGCGCGACGAGCCGGCGGTCCGACATCTGCGCTTGCGGGGAGTGCCCGACCTGCGCGACGTCGCACGCGAGCTTTCGCAACGGGCGCGCGGTGTGATCGTCTGCGGCCCGCGCGACGCCGCCGACGATCTGCCTGACGCGGTTCGCGCTCTGTCGCTCGCGCTCGGGTATCCGGTGATCGCCGACGCCGCCTCGCAGCTGCGAAACCCGGAGTGCGTCGCGCATGCCGATCTGATCCTGCGCAGCGAGCGGTGGGCGACGGCGTTGCGGCCCGATGCGGTAGTGCGGATCGGCGGCGGCGTGAGCAGCAAGGTTCTGCAGGCGTATGTCGAGCAGGCCTCGTTCGCGGCGGTGCTGCACGAGCGCGGCGAGCCGATCGATCCGGCCCACCGCGCATCGGTGATCGTCGAAGCCGATGCGCCTGCCACCTGCCGGGCGCTTGCGCAGCACGCGCGTGCGAACGGCGTACTGCGGCGGCCGTTCGCCGAGGCGGAAGCGCGCGCCCGCGCCGCGCTGGAAAAAGCGTTCGCCGACGCGCCGTGGGGCGAGCCGCTGATCGCGCGCGAAGCGGCCTCGCGCGCCGAGCGGGTGCTGGCCAACCGCGGCGTCAACGGTGTCGACGGAATCGTCTCCTCCGCCGCCGGCGCCGCCGTCACCGGAAAACGCACGCTGGCCCTGGTCGGCGACATCGCGCTGCTGCACGATCTCGGTGGGCTGGTGACCGCTGCGCGCCTGCGGATTCCGCTGACCGTACTGTGCGTCAACAACAACGGCGGCGGCATCTTCCACTTCCTGCCCATCGCCGAGCACGCCGGTCGATTCGAGGAACTGTTCGCGACGCCGCACGGCCTCGACCTCGAAGGCGCGGCCGTACTCTGCGGCGCGGAGTTCATACGGGCCGCTGAGATCCGTACGTTGCGCAGCGCGCTGCAGCGTCCGCCGGCGTTGCGGCTGATCGAGGCGCGGACCGATCGCGCGCGCAACGTCGAGCAGCACCGCGCGCTGCAGGAGGCGGTCGTCGCCGCGCTCGGGGAGCCGCCGCCATGAGGACCGTGCTGCTGCATGGCTTCACGGGTGGCGCGAGCTCATTCGCCGATCTGCGGCTCGACGCCGTCACGCCCGAGCTTCCTGGCCACGGCTCGGCGCCGCCGGCCACGTCGTGGGATGACGCCCTGACCCGGCTCGAGCCGCTGCTCGATCCTGGACCGGTAGTCCTCGGCGGCTACTCGATGGGCGCGCGTCTCGCGCTCGGCCTCGCGCTGCGGCGGCCGGACAAGGTCGCGCGCCTGGTGCTGGCGAGCGGGACGGCGGGAATCGAGGACGAAGCCGAGCGCGCGCGGCGCCGGACCGATGACGAGGAGCTGGCGCGGTTCATCGAGACCCACGAGATCGCCGCGTTCGTCGACCGATGGGAAACGAATGAAATCATTTCATTGAAACCGTTTCAGCTGAAACGGTTGCGCGCGCAACGGTTGCAACATCAACCATCGAATCTGGCGGGCGCGCTCCGCCATCTGGGGACCGGCGCGCAGCCGTCCTACTGGAAGGAGCTCCATCGCCTGCGGATTCCGGTCGTCGTGCTGGCTGGCACGCGCGACGCGAAGTTCACCAGCATCGCCACCAGGATGAACCGCGACCTGCCGCACTCGGACCTGCGTCTGCTCGACTGCGGCCACGTGATCCACGTCGAACAACCGGAAGCCTTTTCAGGAGCGCTCCGATGAAATGGGAACTCGTCAAGAAGTACGAAGACGTCATCTACGAGAAGGCGCGCGGGATCGCCAAAATCACCATCAACCGCCCTGAAGTCCGCAACGCCTTCCGTCCGCAGACGCTTTTCGAGATGGAACGCTGTTTTCATGACGCGCGTGATGATTCTGGAACGGGCGTTATAATCCTGACCGGCACCGGCCCGGAAGCCTTTTGCTCCGGCGGCGACCAACGCGTGCGCGGCGACCAAGGCTACGTCGGCAAGGACGGCGTCCCGCGTCTCAACGTGCTCGATCTCCAGCGCCAGATCCGCTCGCTGTCCAAGCCGGTGGTGGCGATGGTCGCGGGATACGCCATCGGCGGCGGACACGTGCTGCACGTCGTTTGCGATCTCA
>VBLM01000489.1:2366-3791 GCA_005879095.1 Deltaproteobacteria bacterium | reverse complement strand
GTGGCCGGCATCCTCGAGCCCGGCGACGACCTCCACGTGCGCGCCGCGGCGGAAGCGATGGAGGAAGCCGGGCTGCGGATTGACCCGGCAAAAGTAGACCGCCTCGGCGCGCCGCTGTTTCCCTCGCCCGGCATGTGCGCGGAGCTGTTCCACTTCGTCTGCGCGGACGCGGGCGATCAGGAACCAACGCCGCCAGCCGGCGACGGCTCACCGTTCGAGGAAGGCGCTCGACTCGAGTGGATCGCTCTAGATGACGCGCTGCGTCGCTGCGCCACGGGCGAAATCGAAGACATGAAGACGGAGATCGGGCTCCGGCGGTTGCGAGAGAAGCTTCGCTGACGTGCTCAAACACCTGCACGTCACCTCCACGGGCCCGTGCTTCAAAAACGAGGACGGGGACGGGCACGGTTTTCAAGAAATCAACCGGGTGACGATGTGCACCTCCTTCGTCAGCGTGCGGTGCACCGGGCACTTGTCGGCGATCTCCAGCAGCCGTTTGCGCTGGGCCTCGTCGAGGTCGCCAATCAGCGTGATCTCGCGCTCCAGCCGATCGATGCGGCCCTCGCGCGTCTCGCACTCGGCGCAATCGCGGGCATGGATCCTGGCGTGCCGCACCCGGACCAGCACTTCCCGCAGCGGCCAGCCTTTCGAGCGCGCGTACATCCGCAGCGTCATCGAAGTGCACGCGCCCAGCGCCGCGCAGAGCAGGCCGTACGGCGTCGGCCCCAGACCGGTTCCGCCCAGCTCGACCGGCTCGTCCGAGCGCAGCCGGAAGGCCCCGATCTCGATCTCCTGCAACAGTCCGTCCCCGCTCCTGACCACCGTATCCATGCCGCTGACATAGCAGTGCTTCCGCGACGTTGAAACCGCCGTGCCCTCCACGTCACTACGTGTCGAAGTGGCCCGTACCGCCGTGACGCAATCCGACGAGGAGCTGCTGTCGCGCGCACGGGCGGGCGATGCGGAGGCATTTCGCGTGATTTTCGATCGAGAAGCGCCAGGCGTGCGGAGGTTTCTGGGAGACCTGCTCCGCGACGATGCGGCGGCCGACGAAGGCACGCAGGAGACGTTCGTGCGCGCGCATCAGAAGCTCGGCACGCTCAGCCACACCGAGAAGCTGCAGGGCTGGCTGATCGGGATCGCGCGGATGGTCTTCATGGAGTCCCTGCGGCGGAAGCGGCGCGACCGGCCGCAGCTCGCGGCCGACTCGGAGCCGGTGCAGATCGATCGCGCGCCGTCGCCCGAGGCCGCGCTCCTCGGCGCCGAGGCCGATCGCGTGCTGGAGGGCGCGCTCGAACAGCTCTCCGCCGATCGCCGCGCGGCCCTCCTGATGCGGCTCGACCACGGCCTCGGCTACGGCGACATCGCCGAGGCGATGGGCTGGCCGCTGCAGAAAGTGAAGAACGAGATCCACCGCGCGCGCCT
>VBLM01000489.1:0-2340 GCA_005879095.1 Deltaproteobacteria bacterium | reverse complement strand
TGCGCGCGCGAGCTGGCGTGGCTGAAGGCCGAGCGCGCGCTGATGGCACGGCGTCCGCAGCCGAAGACGGACCACCTCTGGGCCGGCATCGAAAAGCAGATTGCGCGCCGCGCGCATCGGCCGCACTGGGCCTGGCGCGCCTCCGTCGCGGCCGCCGGTCTCGCTGCCGCCGCCGCGATGCTGCTGGTCGTGCTCAAGCCCAGGCCGGCGCCGGTCGTGCAGCAGCCGATCGCGCGGCGCCACGAGTACAAGCCGGATCCGAAGGCGCTCGCCGCTCTCGACCGCGCCGAGGCCGACTACCGCGACGCCGCCAAGGTGCTCGAGGCCGAGTACGCCCGCCTGCGTCCGGGCCTCGATCCCAAGCTGGCCGCTCGGTGGGACGAGACCCTCACCCGCGCCCACACGCAGCTCGGCGAGGCCCGGGCGGTGGCGGGCGAGGACGTCAACGCGCGCATGCAGGTGCTCGACGGCTACGCCGGGTACCTGCGCTCGCTCCGCAACGTGATCGAGCAGTCCGAGGAGGCGAATCCGTGATCCGCATGGCAGCCGTTGCAGCTCTGGTCTTCTCGACTCCGGCGCAGGCGAAAAAGCCTGTCGTACCGCCCGCGCCGCCGAAGCCGCCGGTTCACGTCGAGATGCAGCGGGATTTCGACTTCGACTTCGAGATGCCGGACGTCGATCTGGTCGTGCCGGAGATTCCGGAATTCCCCCGGTTCCCGCGGATCGACGTACGCGTCGACCTGCCGGGGATGCTCGCCCGCGCCGACCGCCGTCATGAGCACAATGACGACGAGGACGAGGATCACGACGAGGACCACGACGAGGACCGCAACGCTCCCGCGGAGAAGGACGAACACGGGGTCCACGTCTACAAGATGAACCAGCAGCCACGCTTCTGGGTCCCGCGGGTGCGGGTCGAGCGGGACGACGAGATCGACCGCTCGGGCAGCAGCGCGGCGGCCAGCGGCCGCGGCAGCGCCAGCCTCCCAGTGCGCGGTCCGGTCACCTTCCAGCTTCGCGCCCAGTCGGGCGACGTCGAGGTCGTCACCACCGACCGGCAGCAAGTCACGGTCACCATCAGCGGCGCGCACGACGACGACGTCTCGCTCTATGCCTTCGGCGACCGCATCGAGCCCGCCTTCCACGGCCGCCGGCAGCTGCGCAACGGCCGGGTGCGAGTCGAATTGCCCCGGGGCAGCCGCCTCGACTTCAGCTCGATGTCCGGCGACCTCACCGCACAGCGTCTCGGCGAGGTTCGCATCCGCACGCTCTCCGGCGACGTGAAGATCACGGGCGTCGGCAAGTCGGACGTGCAGTCGATCTCGGGCGACGTACGCATCGAGGACGCCTCCGGCCCGGTCCGGCTGCACACCGTCTCCGGCCGCACGCAGGTGGTCAGCACGGCCCCGGCGCCGCAGGTCGTATTCCAGTCGGCTTCGGGCTCGCTGGAGTGGAGCGGAATCTGCGCCCGGGACTGCCACTTGAGCGCCGAGACTGTCTCCGGCGAGCTGCGCATCGCGGTCGATCCGAAGAGCTCGTTCGAGCTCAGCTACACCTCGCACAGCGGCGAGCTGCGCGACGAGGTCAACCTCTCGGTAAAGCGCTCCCCGGCCCGGAAGCACGGAATGGCTTCGGGGTGGATGGAAGCGACCTTCGGCAAGGGCGAAGGCGTCATCGAAGCCGACGCGTTCTCCGGGAATCTGATCGTCAAGAAGAAATAGACGACTTTGCTTTCGCTTGCTCGCTTGCCCGATCGGTTGCCGGGTTCTCCGGCGCGTCGCCACCTTCGTCGGAAAGGATCGCACACTTTTCACGGGGGTACGTATGAAGAAGCTTCTCTTTGCGCCATTCGCGGCTCTCCTCGTCGCGTTCTCGGCCAACGCCACATCGATCCACAGCCTGACGCTGAACCAGCAGCCGCAGGACGACGGACTCAAGCAGCTCATTGAGGTGCAGACGCACCGCAATCCGGGCGCCATCATCGCCACCGACGCGCTCTACGGCGGCCTCGCCGGCCTCGCCATCGGCGGCGGCGTGGCGCTGCTCAACAACGACGGCAACTGGGGCCGCGACCTGGCCGTCGGCGCCGGCGCCGGCCTGCTCATCGGCGGCATCTTCGGCGCCGTCGACGCAGCCGCCAGCGCGGACCGCGCGATCCCGGTCGGCGAAGTGCGCGACGTCGGCTTCAGCCGCGGCCTGAACCCGATCGGCGGGAAGTTCTAGAAAAAGGCTTAAGGCCTCAGGCAAATAGCGACGGGCTGCACGGCCATTCCTGGCGTGCGGCCCGTGGCGTTCTTATTGACGTCGCCCGGCACCTACTGTAGAGCCGTAACCCTCCGC
>VBLM01000488.1 GCA_005879095.1 Deltaproteobacteria bacterium | reverse complement strand
TGTGGCAGATTGAAAGATAGTTGCGTCGCCATGCATCTTGAATAGCAGACTTCTTTCACACGGTCAAGTGTCGCGGACGAGTAGTGCCACATGCCGAGCGGTGCAAACCACGAACATCCTTTACAGGTCAGCACAAGGACATCCTTTACATGTCGGACGTTTTGCACAGCGACATCGTCGACAACTCGGCGATGCCCTGGAAAGCGACGGACGTGATGAAGGAGAAGGTCAATTTCGTGCTGGAGTGGGAGAAGCGCTGGAATGAGGCCGAGGGCGGCCAGGTCGAAATGGCCGAGCTCTGTCGCAAGTACGGCGTCAGC
Organism: Deltaproteobacteria bacterium; assembly: GCA_005879095.1. Lineage (GTDB taxonomy): Bacteria > Myxococcota > Myxococcia > Myxococcales > 40CM-4-68-19 > 40CM-4-68-19. Next base: position 9,238 of record VBLM01000488.1, on the reverse strand, counting down.
CGGGCCGCCGGCTACCGGTGGGTGAATCGTTTCCGCGAGGCCGGGCACAAGCTCACAGCGCTCGAGGAAAAGTCGCGGCGGCCGCACAGCAATCCCAACGCCATCTCAGCCGAGATCGAGGACTGGATCGTCCAAGCCCGCAAGCAGATGCCGCGGCGCGGACCGCGCAAACTGCGGGCGATCCTCGTCGACCGCCATCCCGACATCGACTGGCCGAGCACCACCTCGATCGGCAATCTCCTCAAGCGCCGGGGTCTCTGCCGCGTGAGGAAAACGCGCAAGCACGCTCCGCCGTTGACGCAGCCGTTTGCCGCCACGCTCGAGCCCAACGACACCTGGTGCATCGATTTCAAAGGAAAATTCCGCCTCCAGGACGGCAACTGGTGCCACGTCCTGACTCTGATGGACGCGGACACGCGCTTCCTGCTCCGCGCCGAGGCGATGCTCGATCCCACCGGCGACAACGTGGAGAAGGTCCTCGACTCGGCGTTTCAGGAGTTTGGCTTGCCCAAGGCGATCCGCTCCGACAATGGGCCGCCCTTTGCCTCGACCGGCGCCGGCAGGCTGACCAGGCTGTCGGTCTGGTGGCTCAAGCTCGGCATCCAGCTCGAGCGGATCGAGCCGGGTAAGCCGCAGCAGAACGGCCGCCTCGAACGCTGCCATCTCACTCTTGAGGAGGCCGTCACTCCGTCGGCGGAGAACCTGGTCGAGCAGCGCCGCGTCATCGACGAATGGCGCCGCGACTACAATGAAGATCGCCCGCACGAGGCCCTCGGCGACGTCCCGCCGGCCCTCGTCTACCGGCGCTCATCCCGTGGCTACCCGCGCAAGCTGCTCAAGCCGGATCCGCCTGCCTGGCGCGAGGCCTGCGACGTCGACCGCTACGGCTGCATCCGCTGGCACAGGCGCAAGCTCTTTGTCACCAGCGCGCTCGCCGGAGAAATCATCGAGCTGGACAGGATCGGCGAAACCACCTGGGAGATCCGCTTCCTCGACCTCATCATCGCGGAACTCGACGACCGCAAGATCGCTCAGGGAATCGTGATGAAGCGCAAACCTCAATCGGCCGAGGTGTAAAGGATGTCTGTGTGCCAAAGTGTCAAGGATGTCCTTGGTCAGTCACCCTTCAACGCATGAGTCTTGCGTTCAGGCCGGCCCTCACGGAGGGCCATTCGGCGGCGAGGATCGTGTAGTAAGCCGTGTTGCGCGGCTTGCCGTCCACCGCCGGTTGAAACGCCCGTAAAACGCCGTCGAAATGCGCGCCCAGGCGTTCGATCGCCCGGCGCGACCGCTCGTTCCGCTCGTCGGTCTTCAACGTCACCCGCCAGCAGCGCCAGGTTTCGAACGCATGCCGCAGCATGAGCAGCTTCGCCTCGGTATTCACCGCCGTTCGCTGCCAGGCCGGCGCGATCCACGTGTAACCGATCTCCGCCGCGTCGACGACGTCCTGCCCCGCGCGCGGATCCGCGCCCGCCGGCCACTCCCACCGCTGCAGATCGAACAGCCGCGTGCAGCCGACGAGCTCCCCGGAAAGCAGGCACGTCGCGAACACGACCGCCTCGCGTCGCTCCATTGCGGTGACGGCGCGCGACACGTACGCCTCGACGAGGTCCGGCTGCGGAACGTTCGCCCAGGTGAACGTCTCGCGCGGCCCGGAAGCCAGCCGGCGCATCGGCTCGACGTCGGCCGCTGAAAGCGGCCGTAGCCGAACGAACCGGCCGCACAACTCGACGGGCTCGATCATCTAACCCCACAATTCGGCGAAATTGAGTCACGAAAACCTCCGTTGACGGCTCAAGCGCAAAAAGCGCAGCCGCCTAAGCCGCCTTCGGCGGCTAAAAGGCGGCTGATAGCTGCAGCCGCAGCGTCCGGCCGTACTGCGGCACCGCGTGCTCCGGGAACGACACTTCCGGTCCAGCCGGCAGCAACACGCGCTGGTCCAGCAGGTTGTAGATGAACGCGCCGTACCGCAGCCCGTAGCGCGGATATTCGCCCGAAATCCCGAGGTTCCAATTGAGCTGCTCACCGACGAGGCCGGGGGTGAAGCCCGGGTCGGCGATCGACCGCCGCGGCCCGCCGTACGTCACCTCGGTCGAGATCGAGAGCGTCTGCGCCACCAGCGGATACAGCATCCGCAGCGCGCCGGTGCTGGCCGGCGAATTCGCCAGCGGCGACCCGCGGAACCACGGCCCGCCGTTGTCGTCGCGCACGACGCTGTAGGCGTACCAGCCCGAGAAGACCCACCCCGGCCCGGCCTGCCAGCGCACCTCGATCTCGCCGCCCGCCGCGTGTACCGGGAATTTCCGGTTTTGATACTGGCTGACGTCGGGCTGTCCCTCGGGCGATCCGATCCGGATCAGATCGCGCATCTCGCTCAGGTATCCCGCCAGCGTCACCGAGACCTCGTCGGTGAACTGGTGGGCATGCTCGATCTCGCCCGAGTAGACCACCTCCGGCTTGAGCGGCGTGTCGGGCCGGACCTCGGAGATGCCGTAGTCGGTGAAATACCGCTCGTAAAAGCCCGGATACCGGAAGGCCCGTCCGAAGAGCAGCTTGGTGCGCCCCGCGTCGTACGGCTGCAGCAGCACCGCCACGCGCGGGTTGAACGCCGGCGCCGGCTGCTTCTCGGTCGACGCGGCCGGGAAGTTGTCGATGTACTGGTCGACGCGCACCGCGGCGTCGACCTGTATTCGGCGCGAGATGCGCCAGTCATCTCCCGCATAGCCGGAGATGACTGTTTCTGCGTTTGGGACGAGAGGGTCGGGCGAGCCGAGCCCGGTGCGGTCGTCGAAGTTGGCGAAATAGGTCGCGGGTGTCGCGCCGTCGGCCGTGCCGGGGACGATCGAGTTCAGGTACACCCGCCAGCGCGACTGGAATTCACCGCCGGCGAAGATGCGGTGGCCGCCCAGCTCCGGCAGGCGAATGCGGGCTTCCGCGGTGGCCCAGTCCTCGCTGTCGGAGTCGGAGCCGAGCACCCCCTTCGGCCGCCCGGCGTAGTTCCAGCTGCCGTTGTAGCGGACGCCGTCGTAGGCGGCGCGAACGTCGAAGGCGAGGCCGGAGTCGAAGGCGTGCTCGAATTCGGCCTGCAGGTAGCCGCGCCGATCGTGGACGAAAGTGCCGGCGCCGCCGAAGACGGTTTCGTACGCGGCGGTGGGCAACAGCTTTTTGCGCTCGTTGTACGCAGCGGAGAGCGTCCAGTCGCCGGCGCGGGCGCGCAGATCGACGTGACCGGCGCGCTCCCGGTCGAGATCCTGCGCGATCGCGCCGTTCGCCGGGTTGGCGAAGAATGGGTCGCCCGCCCGATCGACGCCCCCCACCCGCGCCCAGGCCCAGGTAGTCTCGCCGGCCACCGATGCCGAGGCGCTGCCGGCGTTTTCGCCGAGCGTGCCGACGGTCCCGCCGGCCTCACCATGGAAGCCGCGTGCGGGCGTGCGGTGAACGACGTTCACCACCGCGAAGAACGCCGCCGATCCGTAGAGCACCGATCCCGGCCCGCGCACGACCTCGATCCGCTCGACGTCCGAGAGGTCGGCGTCGAACTCGTGGCCGATGAACGACGTCCCCTGCGAAGCCTCGTTCATCACGTGCCCGTCGGAGAGGACGAGCACGCGGCTGTTGTAGACGCCGGGCGAAGAGAACCCGCGCACGCCGAGGGTGGGATAGGCGCGGTCGTACGTCGTGTACATGCCGCGCACCGACCCGAGCGCCTCGGCCAGGGTCGTGTACCCGAAGCCGCGGATCTCCTCGGCCGTGATGACGGTGATGCTGGCCGGCGCGTCCTGCGCCTGGGTCAGCTCTTTCTCGGCCGCGACCACGCGGGGCAAGGCGTACCGCAGCTTCACGTCGACGAAGCTGCGCTCGTTCTTCCGCACGTCGATCTGCTCGACCACGGGCTCGCGGCCCTCGGCGAGGATCTGAATCTCATGTCTGCCGACCACGACGTTGTCGATCACGCCGGGCGTGAAGCCTGCCTCCTTGCCGTCGACGCGGACCAAGGCGCCGTCGAGGTTCGCGCGGACGACCAGCGCGCCGGAGGGCGGCGGAAGCGGCAGCAGCTTGAACTTGACCGGGGCGACACCGTCGGCGGGGACTTCGATCGCGATCTGGTCCGGCGCGTGCCCGGGCGCGCTGATCGTCAGGATGTGCCGGCCGGGGACGATCTTCGCCTTGCCGCCGGAAAGCTCGAGCGGTGCGGCCTGCCCTTCGACGCGCACTTCGGACCCGCTCGGCTCACCTTCGACCACCACCGCGCCATAGATGCGATCGAGCGTCGGCTGCACCACCGCCGTCCGTCCGGTCGCGAGCGTCAGCTGCTGCTGGACGGGCCGGTACCCGGCCAACTCGTCCATCACCGTCACTTTCGCGGGCGGCAGCGCCAGCGTCACCGGCGTCTGTCCGCGCGCGCCGAGGTCCTGGCGATCGACGTAGACGGTCGCACCTGGCGGAGTGGACTCGACCTGCAACAGCGCAAGCGAGGGCCGCAGCCGCCTGAGCGCGTCGTGCAGATCCTTCCGATCCCCGTCCGGCATCTCGTCGCCGAGGATCTCCGTGTACCAGCGGTAGGCCTCGTTGAAGTGCCCGAGCTGCTCGAAGCTGCGCGCGATGTTGAAGATGACGTTGCGGTTCCTGACCAGCCGGTTCGAGGCGAGGAACTCGCCCAGCGCCTCCTCGACCTTGCCCTGCCGGTACAGGTTCGCCGCGCGGTGGAAACGGAAGTCGGCCTCGTCGGCGATGGAATCGGCGCGCGCGAGCGGCGCGCACAAGACGAGCGCGAGGAACAACCCGAAAAGACGCATGGTGTCTACCGCTCCGCCTTGATGCCCAGGTCCGGCGGCTGGTTCTTCCGCGCCGACTCGAGCTTGTGCAGCTTGAAGTTGAACTCCTCGCCGTCCTTGGCGACCACGACCTTGCCCCTTTCCTCGTGGTAGCCGTCGTGCTGCAGGGTCAGCTCGTGCTCGCCCTCGCTGGCGTCGGTCCACACCTTGGGCGATCTGCCGATCAGCCGCGCGCCCTCGTAGATCTCGCTGCCCGCCGGCTCGGTCGAGATGGTGACCATGTGCACTTTCGGCGCGGCCTTCTGCAGCGCGACCGGCACTGTCTGCGACCCCGGGCCGAAGCTGGAGGTAAGGACTTGTGGGACATAGCCGTCGGCCTGGAGCTCGATCCGGATCTGCCCTGGCTTGTGCTTGAACTGCTTGGCGGAGGGCGCGCCGTCGACGAGCACGGTCGCGTTTTCCGGCTGTACGTTCAGCGTCAGCTCGGCCTGCGGCGGCTCGGGCGGCGCCGCCGGCTTCTTCGCCGGCACCATGACGAACATCGCCGCGGCGCCGATGGCCACCACGGCCGCCGCCACGCTGATGCGCATTCCGTTCCTGCTCCGCCACGACGGCGCGCCGCTCTCCGTCGTCATCCGCGACGGATCGGGCACTTCGCCGCGAGCCGGAGTAGCGCGCTGGTTGAGGGTGACGTCGCTCTTGCCGCCCATCGGGGCGACCTTGCCCATCGGCTCGAAGGTCGGCGCGGAAGGCGTCTGTCCCGGCGAGTTGTTGCCCTTGCTGGTGGGCGTCGCGCCCGGAGCGGGACCGGCGAACGGCGCCTCGCCCATCAGCGGCCCGAGGCGGGCCTCCTTGTCGAGCCGGTCGGCGTAGATCGTCTTGAGGAACTCGGCGAGGTGTGCCGACGCCGCGCTCATCCGGCCCTGGATCAGCCAGTCCTCGATCGCGAGCCGGAACTCTTGCGCAGTGCGGTAGCGGTCGTTCGGGTCCTTGGCCAGCGCCTTGAGCACGATGGCGTCGAGACCCGGCGGAAGCTGCGGATTGAGCCGTGAAGGCGGCGCGACGTTGCACTCGCGCACGCGGGCCAGCGTCTGCACGTCGGAATCGGCCTTGAACAGGCGGCGGCCGGTCAACAGCTCGTGCAGGACGATGCCGAGCGCGAAGATGTCGGAGCGGCCGTCGACTTCCGCGCCTGCCACCTGCTCCGGGCTCATGTAGCTGTACTTGCCCTTCAATGCGCCGGTCCGGGTGTGCTGGGCGCGTCCGGCCGCCTTGGCGACGCCGAAATCGATGAGCTTCACCCCGCCCTCGAAGGTGACGAGGATGTTCTGGGGCGAGATGTCCCGGTGGACGATGTTGTACGGCTCGCCCTTGTTGTCACGCAGCGAGTGGGCGAAATCGAGCCCCGCCGCCGCGTCCGAAATCACCCGGCAGATCAAGGGGACGCGCAGCGGCGTGCCCTTCTGCTCGCACGCTTTCCAGAGCCTGCGCAGGTCCTCGCCGCGCAGGTACTCCATGCTCATGTAATAGACGCCGCCAACCTGGTCGAACTCGAAAACCTGGCAGATGTTGGGGTGGATGAGCTGCGCGGTGACCCGCGCTTCATCCTTGAACATGGTGATGAATTCCTCGTCCTCGCAGAGGTGCGGGAGGAGGGTCTTGACCACCAGGAGCTTGGAAAAACCGTCGATGCCCCGTTGCCTTGCGAGGTAGACCTCGCCCATGCCGCCGCCGGCGAGTCGCTTGAGAAGCTCGTACCGTCCGAAGGTGGGATGCATGGGAGGGACTTCCACTGTTTACGCTAGCACACGCGGTCGGCTTGCAAGAACGATTCAGGTAGACTGCCGCCGATGGTTACCCCCGCGGATAAACTCGCTAGCGCACATGAGACTACATCGTTCGGCGAGGCCGCGGCCAAGCGTCACTGGATCGATCACGCGGCCCGGACGACCGCCGTGCTCGCGGTGCTGGCGGCGGTCTCGTCGGGCCAGTACGCGAATCAGTTTTCGCGCACCATCCTGGCGCAGGCGGAAGCGAGCGACCAGTGGAGCTACTTCCAGGCGAAGTCGATCAAGCGCCACATCGTCACCGGCCAGGTCGAACTCTTGAAGGCCCTGGCCACCACTGCGCCGCAGGCCGCCGCCGCGCTCGACAAGCTGCAGGCCGACGACGCCGCGGCGGTGAAGAAGTACGAGCAGGAGCTGGCGGAAGCGAAGGCGCAGGCCGAGGCCACCGAAAAGCAGAAGCTGCTGCACCAGCGGCAGGGCAACTGGTTCCAGGGGGCGTTCATCATCCTGCAGGCAGGGGTAGTCCTCTGCACTGTGGCTTCCAGCGCGAAGCGGAAGGAGCTGTGGGCACTCGCCATCGCTCTCGGCCTCGCCGGCCTCGCCCTCGTCGGCTACGGCTTCGTCATCGGCCTGCACCCTTAATTCGGGGACACCATACGCAATTCGGTGTGCCAACTCGCGCCGGCCAAAATCAGCGCGAACGGTCTAGCCTCCGAAGGAGGCTTCACCGCTCCCGACACGCAGGCCCCCGTACAAGCGGAGCGGCCGCAGGCCGCGTAGCGCCCCAAAAAAAAAGACGCACACCTCAGCAGCCATTTACGGCTGAGTTGGCACGATCAATGCGTATGGTGTCCCCGAATTCAGCTGCACAGTTCGTCGCGTAGCCACGCATGCAACGGCGCGTATGCGCGGGCGACAGATTCGCTGCGGTCGAGGGCTTCCTTCGTATGCAGCCACGCGGCCGGCTTGTACGTCTTGCCGAGCGTGAGACCCTTGTACTTCGAGAGCTCGGCGAGTGGGCCTTCCGGATTGAACCCGTACGGCGGGCGCACCAGCTTCTCGGCGGCCTCGACTTTGAGGCCTGCCTTCCGCGCGGCCGCCAGCGCCTTCGTCAGCCGCTCCACGCTCTTTTCCGAATGCAAAAGCTTGCGGTAGCGGTCGAGCCGCGCGTCCTCGAACAGGTAGATACCGCCGCCGAACAACACCTCTTCCGGCGAGACGTGCAGGTACACGCCCGGCGCGTCGTGCTTCTCGCCGCCCTCCCACAAGAGGGCGGCGACGTGCGTCTTGTACGGGCTCTTGTCGCGCGAAAACCGCGTATCGCGGTTGAGCCGGTACAGGCTGCCGCCGATGCGTGGCTGGAAGACGAGCGCCGGCATCACGTCGCGCAGCCGATCGGTGAGCTCGCCGCACCACGCCATCATCGCCGGCACGATCCCCTCGTCCCACGCCGCCCGGTGCGCCTCGAACCAGTCGCGGTCGTTGTTCCGGGCCAGCTCGCGCAGGAACGCGAGCCCCTGTTCGGGGAAGCCGGTGAAAGCCATCAGCGCGGGCAGTTGCGCAGCTGGTTGAAGTAGTCCTCTTCGCTGCGCGGCTCCTTCGGCTCTTTCACGGTGATGCCGCGCAGCACGCCCTCCTTGTCGATCACGAACGACCCCCGCTTGGCGTACCCGGTCTCTCCCATGAAGACGCCGTACTTCTGCGAGACGTTGCCCTTGGGGTGGAAGTCGGAAAGGAGTGTCGCGGTCAGGCCCTCGTCGCGCTTGAAGGCCTTGAGGCTCCACTTGTTGTCGACCGAGACGCCGATCACGGCTGCGTCCCGGCGCTCGTACTCCGCGTCGTGGCTGGCGATCTGCTTCAGCTCCTGCGTGCAGATCGGCGAAAACGCCGCGGGAAAGAAGACCAGCACCACGTTCCGCCCCCGGAAGCTGGAGAGGCGGGTGGGCTTGCCATTCTCATCGAGCAACTCGAAGTCCGGGGCGACGTCGCCGACTTGCAACATGATGGGCCCTCCGCTGTCCGCCGTCCCTTCGCAGGCTTTTGGCACGGACGCAAGCCCTTCAGGCGTCGGAGCGGGCGACGGGTGCAATCTGCTTCCTCCGTCCAAAGTCTACGTAAATCGCAGGAGGCAGCATGAAGACGACCTGGCTGGTTGCGGCGATGTCATTCGTGGCATGCAGCAGCCTCAATGAGAACAAGCGCACAGCAGTGGGCGCCGGCGCGGGCGCGGCGACCGGTGCGGTCGTGGGCGGCGTTCTGGGCGGCGGCAAGGGCGCCGTGGTCGGCGGCGTGATCGGCGGAGCGGCCGGCGGCGCTGCCGGTCACATCCTCGACAAGCAGGCGGCCGAGCTGAAAGCAAAGGATTTGAACGCGACCCGGACGGCGAACGGCATCCTCGTCAAGCTCAAGGAAGACCTGCTCTTCGACATCGGCAGCGACTCGCTCAAGCCGGCCGCTCTGGACGAGCTGAACTCGCTGGGCGACGTGCTCGCCAAGTATCCGCAGGATCGGATCCAAATCCTCGGCTTCACCGACTCGACCGGTTCGGAGGCGTTCAACGACGAGCTGTCGAAGAATCGCGCGGAGGCGGTGCGCAAGGTGCTCGTTTCGCGCGGGCTCGGCGAGAAGCAGGCGGTCGCGATCGGAATGGGCGAGCAGAGCCCGGTCGCTCCCAAC
>VBLM01000485.1 GCA_005879095.1 Deltaproteobacteria bacterium | reverse complement strand
GCGAGACCACCCGCGACGGGCAGTTTTCACTCGAGGAAGTGGCGTGCCTGGCGGCCTGCGGGAGCGCGCCGGCCGCGCTGGTGAACAACTTCTCTTACGTCGAGAACGTCACGCCGCAGAGTCTCGACGCGCTGATCAAGAAGCTGCGCGACGAGCCGGGTCTCACCATGGCGCCCGGACCGATGCCGCGCTTGCCCGATCCGCACCATCACGACGAGCGCCAGGAAGCGCCGCAAGCCACCGGGTCGCTCGGCCAACCCGCGCTCACGACCGCCGCGGAAGCCGGCAGCACGGAGCGCAAGCCGTGAAGCTCCTCACCGGCGACTGGGACAAGCCGAACTCGTGGGCGCTCGACACGTACAAGGCGTCCGGCGGCTACAAAGCGCTGCCCAAAGCGCTGAAAATGCAGCCGCAGCAGATCGTCGAGGAAGTGGTCAAGTCGAACCTGCGCGGCCGCGGCGGCGCCGGATTCCCGACCGGCATGAAGTGGACGTTCGTCCGCAAGGAGACGAGCTTCCCCAAGTACCTCGTGGTCAACGCCGACGAGGGCGAGCCGGGCACGTTCAAGGATCGCGAGATCCTGCTCAAGAGCCCGCACATGTTCGTCGAAGGTCTGGTGATCGGCTGCTACGCGGTCGAGTGCCACCGCACGTACGTCTATTGTCGCGGCGAGTTCCGCGACAGCGCGATGAAGCGGCTGCAGACGGCGATCGACGAAGCGTACGCCCAAGGTTATTTCGGCAAGAACATCCTCGGCTCCGGCTTCGATCTGGAAGCGCACTGCGTCTTCGGCGCGGGCGCGTACATCTGCGGCGAAGAGACGGCGATGCTCGAGTCGATCGAGGGCCGCAAGGGCTATCCGCGCCTGAAGCCCCCATTCCCGGCCAACGCCGGGGGCGGCCTCTTCAAGCAGCCAACCGCGGTCAACAACGTCGAGACGCTCGCCAACATGCCGCCGATCATCAACCTCGGCGGCGACGAGTACTCGAAGATCGGCCTCGTTCCGAAGAACGGCGGGACGCGCTTGTACGCCGTCAGCGGCCACGTGAAGAAGCCCGGCGTGTACGAGGCCCCGATGGGCATCAGCTTCCGCAAGCTGCTCGACGACTATTGCGGCGGCATGCGCGAAGGCAGCACGCTGAAGGCGATCATTCCCGGCGGCGCCTCGAGCGCGATCATCACCGCCGAAGAAGCCGACTGGGCCTCGGATTTCGACACTTTGAAAGCGAAGAAGACGATGGCCGGCTCGGGCGCGGTGGTCTACTTCGATCAGACCGTGAACATGGCGCACGCGCTCGCCAACGTGATGCGCTTCTTCGCCCACGAGAGCTGCGGCCAGTGCACGCCCTGCCGCGAAGGGACGGCGTGGCTCTCGCGTTTGCTCGACAAGATCGTCGCCGGCAAGGGCGCCAAGCTCGACGTCGACAACGTCCACCAGATCGCCCGGCAGATGGAGATGAAGACCATCTGCGCGCTCGCCGACGGCGCGGCGATGCCGGCCAAGAGCTACATCGAGAAGTTCCGCGCCGACTTCGACGCGCTGGTCAGAGGCTGAGGTGGAAGCGATCCTCTTCTATATTTTCGCCGCCGGCGTACTCGGCGCGAGCGCGCAGGTGGTGCTGCGGCGCAATCCGATCTACGGCGCGGTCTCGCTGGTGGGCGCGTTCTTCTTCCTCGCCGGCATCTACCTGCTCTTGAGCGCGCCGTTGATCGCGATTCTTCAGGTCATCATCTACGCCGGCGCGGTGATGGTGCTGTTCGTCTTCGTCATCATGCTGCTCAATTTGAAAGAGGAGGAATTGGGCGAACCGACGATGACGGTCTGGAAGGGCGTCGGCCTCGTCGCGGTGATCGCGGGGACGGGCATCGTCGTCTGGAAGGCGCTGGGTCCTGCTTATCCGGGCGCGCCGGCGATCGACAACGCCGTGCGGATGGCTGGCGCGGGATTCGGGGGCGTCAAGGCCGTCGGCCGCACGCTCTATCTCGCCTCCGTGCTGCCCTTCGAGGTGACTTCGCTGCTTCTGCTGGTCGCCGTGGTGGCCGCGGTCGTGGTCGCGAAGGGCAAGATCTGATGGACTTTTTCCACGCCCATCAGGCGCAGCATTATCTCGTCCTCGCCGCGCTGCTTTTCGCGCTCGG
>VBLM01000483.1 GCA_005879095.1 Deltaproteobacteria bacterium | reverse complement strand
CGCGCCGGGTTCACTTTGAGCGACTCCCACGGGTCGATCATCGCTGGGTCCGACAACCACGTCGTGGGTGTCGGGTGCGTCGGATCGCTGACGTCGACGACGGCGACGCCCGGGTGCGTCTCGGTGGTGCTGCCGGCGCTCCCGTTGTTGCGCTGGTCGAAGTACGCGCAGTTCTTCCACGCGGTGAGCTGCCAGCTCGCGCCTTCGCCCTGGTACTGGCCGACGAGGTCGATGTTGCACTTGTAGACGGCGGGCCCGGCGGCCAGCTCGGCCGAGGTCATCGAGCCGCTGAATCCGGCCTCGGTTTTGTCGGTCGTGCGGCAGGTCGGCTTCGCGAGCGCCGCGGCTTCGGAAGAGGGCGAAGTTGCCATTGCCACGCAGGCCACGACCAGTGCGGCGCAGAGTTGCTTGGACATTTGTCCCCTCGTCATGCCTTGAAACATCAAGAAGATGCGGTCCGAGACAAACGCTACGTGCAGATGCGTGCGTTGTGGGCGCAGGTTGCTCTCCGTTCAAGGCGCGCTGCGTCGATCTGTCGCACTCAGTCGTGAAGCTCACAGGCGAAATTGACGCAGCAGTAGAATCTGCAACCAACATCGATAGTTCGGCGTCACCAGCACCGCTGGGTGCAGATGCAGGTCTTCGTTTCGTTTTGTGTCGCCGAGGTTTTTAATTTGAGCTCAAACTAACGCGTTCACCTCCGGAAGGCGCGTCCCCCTCGCCGCGCGCGGGCTTAGGCTCTCCGCGTCCTTCGGCGGAAGGCCAGCACCAGAAGGGCCAGCGCGCCGAAGGCGGCGGTTCCTTCAGCCGAACCGCAGCCGTAGCTGGTGCCAGTATGGCCGGCCACGTTGATGGTGACGACCTGCTGTAGACTCGAATCGAGGATGGGCGACGCCACCACGTGATACGTGCCGGCTGTTGGGGGCGAATGGTACGTGCCGTCCGGATCGACCGTCCCTCCCGCGGCACCCTCCTGGATCGACCAGTTCGCGCCCGCGGTCGCGGCTGCTCCGGTGATGGTCGCGGTGATCTTCTCCGTCTGACGCTGTCCGGTGTTGATCGACGTCGGCGACACCGCGAATGTCGAAAAGAGGTGGACCACCTGGAAGCCGTTGTCCTGCGACGTAATCCAGATGTCCCCCGAGGTCGCACCGCGATCCTGCGGGAAGCTCACCTTGGCGGTCGTCCAGTCGTAGTTCCGTACGAAGGACGCGGGGTTGTTCGAGTTGGCGTACTGCGAGCCCGGCAGCACCTTCGTCCCCTGCCCCTTCGGCTTGTAGTACGCCATCTCCTTGGGATTGAGCGGATCGTGGATGTCGAAGACGCGGAATCCGGCCGCGAAGCAACTGCACCCGAGGATCTTGGCGTCATCGATGTTGTCGACGTTGCAGTAGTGGCAGGAGAAGCCGAAGCCACCCTCGGTGATGACCTGCGCGCCGCTGGTGTTGACGCTGGAAGTAACCGGTTGCGCGAAGGTCGCAGGGCAGTTCGCCGGATCGTGCACGCCGAGTTGGATTTTGGAAACGACCGTCGGGTGCTTGGGATCGCTGATGTCGATGATGCGCGGGAAACCGCTGCCCGATTTGTTCTGCGGGCAACCGCCCGTGGCGACGATGCCTGCACCTTCGTCCGCGAAGATGACGTAAGGCTTCCCCGCGATGGTGGCGAACAACGCATTCTGCGCGCCTGTGCTGCCGTCATCCCAGGTGAGGAAGCTGAGCACCCGATACTGCGGATTCGGATTGGTGTGAGACTGGAAGTCGCTGACGTCGATGATGGCGAAGCCGTTCTGCGTGGGCGTGGCAGCGTTGGGATTCCCGAGCATCGTGATGTATGCGGTGTTGCCATCCTTGCTGAACTCCAGATCGTGAATTCGGGGCGTTGGCAATTCGCTCGACGTGAACGTGTGGGCACCGTTCGTGAAAACGGTGGGGTGGGCCGGGTCGGTCGTGTCGACGGCGACGATGCTGATGTCGTTGCGCAGCGGCGTCACGTAATAGCTCTTTCCATCGGGCGCCCACTGGCCGGTATGGCCGACGCTGTTCGGCAACTGCAGGCCGGGATCCGTCTTCAACACCGGGTGCTTGCAATCCGCCGAAATGTCGTAGACGTCGAAGCCGCCGCCGGGCGAGGTCGGGAACCCCGGCGGGCTGAGCGGCCGCTGGTCGCCGGCGAGGAGCTGGCGCGCCGGGTTCACCTTGAGCGACTCCCACGGGTCGATCATCGCCTCCGTGGCGAGCCACGTCGTCGCCGTCGGATGCGTGGGGTCGCTGACGTCGAGCACCGCGACGCCCGGATGCGCCTCGGTGGTGCTGCCGGCGCTGCCGTTGTTGCGCTGATCGAAATACGCGCAGTTCTTCCACGCGGTGAGCTGCCAGCTCGCGCCTTCGCCCTGGTACTGGCCGACGAGGTCGACGTTGCACTTGTATACGGCGGGCCCGGCGGCCAGCTCGGCTGAGGTCATCGAGCCGGTGAATCCGGACTCGGTTTTGTCGGTCGTGCGGCAGGTCGGTTTCGCGAGCGCCGCCGCTTTGGACGAGGGCGAAGTTGCCATTGCCATGCAGGCCACGACCAGTGCGGCGCAGAGTTGCTTCGACATTTGTCGCCTCGCCATGCCTTGAAACATCAAGAAGATGCGATCCGAGACAAAGCGTACGTGCGGATGCGTGCGTTGTGGGCGCACCGCGCACTCTGTTCAAGGCGCGCCGCGTCGATCTGCCGCGCCCTGCCCTGAGCGAAATTGACGCGACGGTAGAATCGGCAAGCAATGCCGGCTGTTCGGTGGTTTCGCCAGAGGCCCTTTCCATTCCAATTTGTGTCGGCGCGGCGGCTTTGACTCGAGTTCGAACCAGATGTGGCCTCAGAGCGAGCCGAGGAAAGCGAGCAGAGCGGCGCGGTCGACGTCGGAGAGCGCGGCGAAGGCGAGGCGGGCGGCGGCGGCTTGCCCGTCGTGCGCGGCGATCGCTGCTGCCATCGTGTTGATCCGCGCGTCGTGGAGCAGTTGTCCCTGCACCGAGAGTCCCCAGAGCGGCGCCGTACGCATCTCCTGCGGCCGGCCGTCGGCCTGGACGATGCCGTCGCCCAGCGTCCCCATGTCGTGAAGCAGGAAGTCCGAATA
>VBLM01000482.1 GCA_005879095.1 Deltaproteobacteria bacterium | reverse complement strand
CGAAGTAGATCGTGCCGGCCACCGGGCCCAGCGCTGCGTCGGTCATGCGGCCGGTGATCTGGAACCGCGTCAGGTTGAGCGTGTTCGTCGCGGCCGACGAGCTGACGGCCACGTTCTGCGTGAGCGCGCCCCCCGCGAAGACCTCGTAGGTGCCGAAAGGCACCGCGATCGAGTAGTTGCCGGTCGCATCCGACGTCGCGCTCCCGATCGTGGCGTGGCTGGAGTCCACCACGCTGACCGAACCGCCCGCGAGGTTGTTGTGCGATTCGTCCTGCAGGTTGCCGGAGATCACTCCGCCCGGATCCACCGCGATGTCCTGGGTGGGTGCGTCGGCCGAAAGGCTCGCCGCCACCGGCGCCGACGGCGGCAGGTTGTGCAGCGCCACCGCCTTCAGGCTGTACGAGCCTCCGAACAGCTTCGCCTGCCAGGTGCCGGCCGCGTCGGTGATCTTCGCGACCGACGGCGCGCCCTGCACGCGCGCGTCCCAGAAGGCGCCGAGGCCGGTCTGCAGCGCTGCGTCGACCGAGCCGTAGTTGTTGTTGCCGCTCGCGGTGAGCTGCGCCGAGCCGGTCGGCTTGACGTGGCCGGCGACGGTGTAGCGCGTCAGCGTCGCGGTGTGCGTCGGGGACGCGGTGTACGCGGTCGCGGCCAGCGTCTCGCCGTTCGGACCCTCGACCACCGCCACCACCGGACCGATCGCGCCGGTGCTCAGGGTCGCGACGCCGCCCGACGGATTGCCCGAGTTGAGGAACACGAGCGAGCCCGCGTCGTAGATGGAGATCGTGCCGATCTGCGCGTCCGGCACCGCGGCTCCGCCGGAGTCGGCGAAGTGCAGCGAGACCAGGTTGCCGCCCGAAGCCAGGCCGACGCTCTGCGGCTCGGTAGCGCCGCCGCCGGCGGCATTGATCACCGCGGTCTCGAACGGCGCGACGTTATCGGTGGAGGCGACCGGGGTGGCGGTGATGACCGCGCGGAAGCTGCCCTTGAACAGCTCGGTCGAGAAGGTGACCGAGGTCGCGTTGCCGCCCGGCACCGCCGGGTTTGCGGTCAGCACCACCGGATCGAGCGGCGCGTCGGTCGTGCCGTAGCTCGCCTTGCCGCTTCCGTCGACCTGGTAGATGACGACCTCCAGGGCCTTGACGGCGACGGGGCTGGTCACGGTCCAGCTCTGCTGCGAGGTCTGGTAGGTCCGGTTCGTGTCGGCCGATATGCTGAGCGAATCGGAGAGCTCGCCCACCAGCGCCGTCGACTGCGGAACGCCCGACGAAATGCGCATCGCCCAGGTACCCGAGGCCAGCGCCAGTGCCGCGACGCCACTCGCATTGGCCTTGACCGACGTCCCGCGGCCGACCTTGAGCCAGCCGTCGAACGTCGCGTGGGTATCGAGCGTGACCTTCGCTTGCGTCATCGGAGCGCCGTTCTGCCGCTGCATCGTGAGCGTGGCGACAGGGGCCGGCGCGACGGTGCGGAAGAACACGGGCTTGAGGTTGGTGGTCGAACCGTTGCTGGAGCCGCAGGCCGCCAACAAGAGCGCGACCGTGGTGGGGAGTAGCCGTTTGTATGACATGCACGCCTCCTGGAAGATGTGGACCATGATCGACTTCCCCGACTTCGCGGTCGGACAGGGCCCCATTCCTGCGCGCAGGTAGGTGCGAAACGCTCAATGTCGGTATCAGCCGCGTGTGACCTCAGCGCAGCAAAGCATCGACCGTCAGCTATCCTCGGACTCAGCGACTTCCGGATACGCGCGCAAGGAGCGGGCGACGAGGCCGAAACCGGCAGCGAGCATGCCGAACATCAGGAGCGTGTTGAAGAGCGAGGTCTGGGCCCAGTGGATCGAAAGGCTCATCAGGACGGCCGCGAGGATGGTGAGGAGGCCGCCCACGGACAGGAACCAGCCCACCTTGCTCTTGCCGTCGAAGAACAGCACGCCGATGCCGATCAGGAGCGGCAGCATCGTCAGACCGAAGCCCGCGGTCCTTCCCCCTCCCCAGAGGCCGAAGAAGGTGAACGAAGAGGAGACCTGGACCTGGTTGAGCACCAGGTATCCTCCCAGAACCGAGAGGCCGACTCCGAGCAGGAACGTTCCCACGCCGCCCGGTGTCCCGCCTGCCCCTCGGCGCCCGCGGATGAGCGCCTTTGCCTCTTCGAGGGATGCGAGTTCCTGCGCCTGCTTCGAGTCGATGGTCGGCATGATCGGATTGTACCCCGAGGAGCCCTCGGGCCGTTGCGTCGCTCAACGGATCGGAATCTGCAGCGAAACGTCGGAAACCAGCGAAACCGACGGCACGCGGCTGGGAGCGATGTAGGGGCTGTCCACGTTGGTGATCTCGAGCCGCAGCGTGTCGCCCTGGTCGATCTGCATCAAGTTCCCGTAGGTCGTGACGGTCACCGCACGCCGGCCCAGCGGCAAGAGAGGAATGCCGGAATCCAGCGTGGTGGTCCCGCGGGTGATCAACGTCACCTCTCCGGTCGGTTTCACCTGTGAGAGCCGCACGTCCAGCTGCAGTCGGTACGCCTCGGTGGTCGCCTGGAACGACACCTCGGGCTGACCCGCGACCAGGAACGATCCGGCGGCGAAGTCTGACGCGGGAGCGCTGTAGACCGCGACGTCCCCGGGAACGACGTCGGGCGCCGGCGCGGGGCAGCCGGGCTGGAGCGATTCGCAGAGGGTGAACACGAACGGGTCGAAGAAAAAGCCGCCGAAATTCCCGGGGTTGAAGGTGAGCACCGCATCGCCGGGGAAGCTTTCTGTCTTCGACGACGTCGCCAACTGATCGAAGGTATCCACCCGCAGCACGTCGGCGTCGTTGAAGGGCACGCTTGGCGGACGGGTCACGGCCGCCAGCACGTCGCAGCGCAGCTGGGGCGCCGGGTCGTGGCACGACGCGGACGGCGCTCCGCTCCCCTTCAAGTAGAAGTCGAGCCACTCGAAAGCGCGATTGAGCGCGTACGTCTCCTCGTCGCCCTTGTTGGCCGCGCGCGGATGGCCGATGTCTCCGAAGTACTCGGCGATCGGGTAGTTGGGATCGATCGTGCGCAGCGCCCGATACATGCGCAGCGCCTCCGGGGGCGGGAAAAGATCGTCGGTGAACCCCTGCAACTCGAAGACCGGCAGCTGTGGCAGGCCAGCCTGCGCATTCGCCGTCACCGTCTGGAAGAACGCATCCTGCCACCAGATCGAGCGGTAGCCGGCGATTCCGTCGACCAGCTGTGCGCCGATGGGCGGGTAGTTGTTCGGCTCGGTGAGCAGGATGTAAGCGTTCCAGGTGAAGAGGTAGTTGGGGTAGTTGGGATAAGGGCGCGAAAGGTCGAAGCGCAGGCCGCCGAAGAAGAAACCCTCCAGGTAGCTCGCCTTGTAGGATCCCGGGACATCGATGGAATTCGTCGGCGAGCCGTTGGGGCGCAGCGCCGCGAGCAGGTCGGTCCAGGGCACGATGGGAACGATGGTGCGGATGCGGACCTGCTGGCCGGCGGGCGACGCGAACACCGGCTGCACCGCCGCCAGCCACGCCTGTCCGCCGCCGTAGGAGGCGCCAAGCACCGCGACCGCGTCGGGGTCCAACTGCAGGCGCGCATCGTCGACCACCTGCCCGATCATGCTGCGCAAATCGCGCAGCTCGAGCCCCAGGTCGGCGAGGTTCACCTGGCCCCACGACTTGCCGAACCCGCGCGCCGAGTAGCGCAACACGGCGTACCCGCGCGCCACCATCTGATCGTCCCACGAGGACTTGCTCGTCTTGCTGCCGCCATAGCCGTGCAGGTTGACCACCAGCGGATACGGCGGCGTGGCCGGCGCGGCGGGGATCCGGACGGTGACGTCGAGCACGGTGCGATCGACGTCGCTCGCGAGGAAGCCTGCGCAGTCCGTCTCGGCGGGCGCGCTGCTGCAGCTCAGACCGAGCGGCGTGATCCCCGCGCCGGTGAAGACGCCCTTGCGGTTGGTGTCGGGACCAAAGGTGTGGGCAGGCGGAAGCGAACTCTGCGCGAGAACGGCCAGCAGGAGGAGAGAGCACATGCGTGCGCTCCTACCACCGCGGACACTGCGTGCAAGGGCCGCCCCGCGGAAGCGTCATGTGTGAGTGGCGACGCCGCCCCTATCGCACGCGCAGGTCCAGGTGCACCGGCACCAGGAGCGCGTACTGGGGGCCGTTCGCCTCGAATAGGCAATACCAGCGGAGAATGTGACTACCCGTCACCGTGTCGCGGCTGCACGTCATGGCGTCGTCGCCGTGGCCGAGCCTCACGCCGGTCATCGATTGATAGTGCGTGGCGGCAACTCGAATTGTTCCACTGGACCGTGGAGCAGCGCAGCCCACGAGCACGGACAAGGCGAAGACTCTGAGCGTCACAAACGAATTGTAGCGCAAGTTGACCCACCGGTCGCTTCCCCGGAGAGCGACCTGCCTTGCCAGTTTGCACCGCGACCCGGCGGAATGAACTTTCGATCGGAGGAAACAATGGCTTCCATCAAGCGCCCGGACGACCGCATCAAGGTAGACGATCCTGCGAAGGAGCCGGAGCCGCCGAAGCTCGATAGCGCCGGCGACCTGGGGCCGGTAGGCGAGGAAAAGCAGGAAGAGGCGGGACTGAAATACAAGGACGCGATCTGGCGGGACGGACCGGTGGCGGAGGGCGTACCAAAGGACAAACCTCGCCGTTGAGAACTCCAGCTCAGGCCGTGCGGGCCGGGTACGTGCTGCGCGCGAGCAGCGCGCGCGCCTCCTCCGCGCTCACCGGCGGCGACAGGTAGAACCCCTGCGCGGCGGGGCACCCCAGCTCGCGCAGGAATGCGAGCTGCTCCGCGGTCTCCACGCCAAGGGCGATGGTCTGGGCATTCGACTCGCGCGCCAGCGCAACGATGCTGCGGACGAGCCGTCGCGCCTCGGACGAGGGCGCGGCGCCGAGAAGCGTGCGATCGATCTTCAGCGAGTCGAACGGGAACCGGAAGAGCGACTCGGGGGTGCAGGTGCCGGTGCCGAAGTCGTCCACCGCGAGGCCGAACCCGCGGGCGTGCAACTCGGCGATGCGCGGACCGTGCCGATCGTCCTGCAGGACGCCCTCGGCGATTTCGAGCACCACCGCCTGCGGCTCGATGCCGCGGTGGGCGAACACGCCGTCGAAGTCCTCGAGGAGGCCGGCATGCTCCAGCTGCCGCTGCGAGACGTTGATGTGTAGTTTGAGCCCCGCCACGAAGTGGACGCAGCGCCGGAAATCGCGGGCGGCCTCCTCCAGCAGCCAGCGGCCGATCGGCACGATCAGGCCGCTCTCCTCCGCGAACGGTACGAACGCCGCCGCTGCCAGCACGCCGTGCGCCGGGTGGGCCCAGCGCAGGAGCGCCTCCAGTCCCTGGATCTGCCCGGTGGCGATGTCGATGACGGGCTGGTACTCCACCCGCAGCTGCTTGAGCACGAGGGCGTGCAAAAGATCCGAATGCGCCGCAGGCTGGTCCGGCGCGGTCTTCGGGTATGCGACGTCGCGCGAAGGAACCGGCGTGGTGGTGACGGGCGCGATCGACGGCTCCGCTTCCGCGAGCTCCATCAGAGAGCCGCAGAAGCGGATCGCCTTTCCCGCTGCGTCGCGCGTCGCGCGGCCGCGCGCGAGGACCCGGCGCCAGCCTCCGTCGGTGCCGCGGAGGCGGTGCTCGCTCTCGAAGCGGGGTGAATCGCCGTCCAGGTGCGCGCGGAGGTCGGCGTCCACCGCCCCGCGATCTTCGGGATGGACGCGATCGAGCCATTCGGACGGCGCCACCGCGCCAGCGGCG
>VBLM01000484.1 GCA_005879095.1 Deltaproteobacteria bacterium | reverse complement strand
CGTCGTCGCGGATTTCTCCGATTTCGCTCTGCAGCGCCTGATTCGCGCGCCAGTCCTGCTCCGAGAAAAAGGCCAGGAACTGCCTTTTCATCTCGGCCTGGTTGGAGCCGAACATGAGGTAGCGCTTTCCGGTCGTGGGCAGGAAATAGTGCGGGTCGCGCCGCAGGAGCGGGATGTCGACGTCGAGCTTGCGGATCAGCTCGGGCGGCATCAGGCCGAGCAGGTAGGCGCCCGTCGAGGCCGCCAACTGCGGCACCTTCTTGAACGGCTTTTCGGTGCGGGCTGCGCCGCCGATCGCGTCCTTGTCCTCCAGCACCAGCACGTCGAGCTTCCGCCGGGCGAGCATCAGGGCGGCGACGAGGCCGTTGTGCCCCGCGCCGACCACCACCACGTCTGCCTGGTTCTTCATGGGCGGACGTATACCGCGTGCGTACCTTTGCTGAGGAGGCGACAGATGGCGGAGAAGCCGAAGGACAACAAGCCGGCGACCGAATTCGGCGAGGTCAAGGTGATCAAGAACGAGCCGCGCGACCAGTCCGGCAAGACGCCGGGGTCGGCGGAGTCGGGCGCCCTCGACAAGGCGCAGAAGAACGGCCCGGGCAAGACGCCGGGCAGCGCTGAAGGCTAGACTGCTGAGAGTTGCTTGCAATCGAAGCCAGCGGGCTGACGAAGTCGTTCGGCGGCCGGCCGGCCTGCCGGGACGTCTCATTCGAGGTCGAGCGCGGCGAGGTCTTCGGTCTCCTCGGGCCGAACGGAGCGGGAAAGACGACCACGCTGCGGATGCTGGCCGGGCTGTACGCGCCCGACGCAGGGACCGCGCAGGTCGCAGGGTTCGGGATTGCGCCCGGAAGGCCGGGAGGGCCCGAGTTGCGCCGGCGCATCGGACTTCTCACCGAGCAGCCGGGCTTCTACGATCGCCTGACCGCGCGTGAAAATCTTCAATATTTCGCGGACTTGCAGCGATCGAAGCGAGATCGCGTGCAGCCTTTGCTGGAGCGGTTCGCGCTGGGAGAACATGCCGATCGGCCGTTTGCCGAGCTCTCGCGCGGGATGAAACAGAAGCTCGCCATCGCGCGGGCGCTGGTGCACGAGCCGGAAGTGATTTTCCTCGACGAGCCGACGGTCGGCCTCGATCCGGAGGCGACGCGCGAGGTCCGCAACGTCATCGCCGAGCTGTCGGCGGAGAAAGCGACCATCGTGCTCTGCACGCATCATCTCGACGAAGTGGAACGGCTCTGCTCGCGCGCCGCGTTCATCGCGCAGCGCGTGGTGGCGGTGCACGAGATCCGGCGCGAGGACCTGCTGCGCATCGATCTCGCGGCGCCCTTTGCGCCCGACGGCGTGCGCTCGATGTGCAAATCGTTGCGGACTTCGGGGACCAGCCTCTTCATCGAGCCGCTCGCGGAGGTGCACGAGATCGTCGCGGCGCTGGTGAAGGCGGGGGCGCGGATCGAAGCGGTGGCGCCGCACCGCGATCCACTCGAAGAAGCGTGGCTGCAGCTGCTCGCCGACGCGCGCGAACAGGGGTTGACGGTATGAGCACGACCCTCGTCCTGCGCAAGGAGCTGCTCGAGCTGCGCCGGTCGCCGGTCTTGCTGCTCTCGATGGCGTCCTTGCCGGCGACGGTGGCCGCATTCAGCTGTTTCTGTTTCAGCAGTTCCTGATGATGTTCCTGATTACGCCGGTGACCGGCGCCATGGCGCTCGCCTCGCACGCCGTCGTCGGCGAGAAACAGGCGCGGACGCTGGAGCCGCTGCTGGCGACGCCGGTGAGTACACTAAGTATCATTCTAGGCAAAAGCATCGCCGCCCTGGTGCCGGCGCTGATCATCACCTGGCTCGCCGCGGCGCTCTTCTGCCTTGGAATGGACCTGGTGGTCGGGCGCTTTCTGCTGCCCGACGAGGCCTGGCTCTTCGGAACGCTCGTGCTTTCGCCGCTGTTGGCCCTGTTCGGAAACGCGATGGCGGTCGTCGTCTCTTCGCGCGTGCTCGACCCGCGCGCCGCGCAGAACCTGGCGGCCACGACGGTGCTGCCCTTGCTCGGACTGCTCGTCGTGCAGCTGGCGGGCCGGATCGCGCTGGGGCCGCGTTTTTACGTCGTGCTCGCGCTCGGTGTCGCGGCTGCCGACGTCGCGCTCGTTTTCATCGCGGTACGGCTGTTCGACCGCGAGAGGCTGCTCACGCAGTGGCGCTAGCGGCGGTTCTTGAACCACGGCTGCATGATCTTGCGGGCGACCTTGACCGTCGCGATCCGCGGTGAGAGCCGCTGCGAGAAGATGAGCAGCGCATTTTTCGTGCCGTGGATCGCCACACGCTTGCGCGCGTCGAGCGCTTTCAGCGCGTACGCGGCGACTTCGTCGGAGGTCGCGTAGCCGGGCGTCAGCGCGACGTTCGCTTCTTTTTGAAAGCCGCTCTCGGTCACGCCCGGACAGAGCGCCATCACGTGGATGCCGCGCGGCGCCAGTTCTTCCGCGAGCGCCTCGGACAGAGAGAGCACGAACGCTTTCGTCGCCGAGTACGTCGCGAACAGCGGCACCGGTTGAAAACCGGCCGTCGACGCCAGGTTGATGATGAACGACCCTTCGCCGAGCCGAGGCAGGAAGAGATGGCACAAGTCGACGACCGCTTCGACGTTCAACCGCACCATGTCCCGCTCTTTCCAGCGATCCTGCTCGGCGAACGGCCCGGCCGTCGCGAACCCGGCGTTGTTGACCAGGCCGCCGATCTTTTGTGGCGACACGGCGAGCAACTTTTCGCGGCCCTCGGGCGTGGAAAGGTCGCACTCCACCTGCGTGCCCTGGACGTCGCTGCGCGATCGCGCGGCCAGGACCAGCGGATGCCCGCGGGCCGCGAATTCGACCGCCAGCGCCCGCCCGATGCCCCGGCTCGCTCCGGTGACGACCACCGTCTCTTTCATGTGCGCTCACCCCTCGCGGCGGACTATAAAGGCCGCCGATGGAAGCGACGACAGTACCCGGAAAGCTCACGTTGCACCCGGCGTGGATCCTGTTCGCCGCGCTCGCGCTGGCGGTCCCGATGGGCGCGTTCCTGATGCGCGCGCCGATGCGAGCCGAGCTGCCGGTGCTGGCGAACCTGCCGCAGTTCCGGTTGGTCGATCAGGACAACCGGCCGTTCTCGCGCGACGACATGCTCGGCAAGGTGTGGGTGGCCGACTTCGTCTTCACCAGCTGCGCCGACGCCTGCCCGCGGCTGCAGAACAAGATGAAGCGGATCCAGGATCGGCTCCTGCCGCCGGAGCAGGGCGGCAGCATCGCCTTGCTCTCGATCAGCGTCGATCCCGAGCGGGACACACCGGAAAAGCTGCGCGAT
>VBLM01000074.1 GCA_005879095.1 Deltaproteobacteria bacterium | reverse complement strand
CGGGCACCGGCGACGTCGAGTCGCTGAGCTGTGCGGTGCTGCCTGCGGGGCGCGTGAAGATCGACCACTCGTACGAGTAGATTGGCGCGGCCGCGCCGCAGCCGCCGCCCGTCACGGTCGCCGAGAGGGCGACGCCGTCATCGCGGTCGACTGCCGGCGTGACGTCGAGCCCGCCGAAGAAGGTGCGCGGGGCGTTGATCGAAACTGCCGGGCCGGCGCTGCAGCCGCCGGCGGTGACGAGCGTGTCGGCGATGCTCGAGAATCCGCCTGCGTCGGTGACGGAGACCTGGACACCGTAGGTGCCGGGCACGTCGGGGACGAAGCTGTTCGACGTCAGGGCTGGGTTCGCGAACGCCGCGCTGCTGGTGGCCGGGCGGGACGCGATCGACCAGAAGTAATGCAGCGTGCCCGGTGAGGTGACGCAGGTGTCGGTCGCCGACGAGAGGCTGACGCTGACGGACGAGCCGACCGAGTTGCCGGTCGCGGAAATCGTGCCGAGCGTCGGCCCGCAGCCGGCGGTGACGACAGGTAGTTGCCGGCGATGCCAGGCGTGAAGGGCAGCGTCTTCGAGGTCGTCGAGGTGTCGACGCTGGCCCCGGCCGGCAGCGAGACCGCGCGCCACGCGTACGTGAACGTCTGCAGCGCCCCGAGCGAGGCCTGGCATGCGGCGCCGTTGTCCTCGTCGAAGGCGTTCGCGGTCACTGTCGTCGCGACGCCCACCTGCGGATGCGACGTCGCCGTGCTCACCGAAACCACAGCCGGCCGGTTTGCGCCGCACCGGCTGGCGTTGATCGAGACTGTCGCGCGCGGGCTGCGCAGGCCGTTGCTCGCGATGCCGACGAGGCCGACGACATACGTGCCGGGCAGGTCGCTGGTGAACGAGGTCGGGCTGGTCGAGGTGGCGGTCAGCGAAGCGTGCGCTCCCGCCGGCGCGGTGAGGACCGTCCATTCTGCCGTGAGCGCGACGTTGAACCGAACCGGGCACGCGGTCTGATCGAGGTCGCTCAGGTTGGCCGTGAGCTGCAGCGGCATGTTCACGGTCGCCGCGAGCTGCGGGGCGGGCGCCGGCGAGGGCGTGATCGACGCCGTGACCGGGTGGGCGCCGCAGTCGGTCGTCTTGAGGGTGGCGAAGACCGGCAGCGAGACGTTTCCGAGCGCGTCGGTGACCTGGCCGGAGACCTGGTAGGACCCGGGGACGTCGGGCACGAACGCCGGTGTCGGGTCGCCCGAAGCGAGCGTCGCGCCGCTGCCCGGAGGACGCGAGAGCAGGTTCCACTGCCAGTGGTACGGCTGGGTGAGCGCGCCGCACGAAGTGTTCAGGTCGGTCAGCGCCGACGAGAGCTTGACGCTGTCGCCGGCATTGAACTGGCCGGCCGGCACGGTTCCGTCGCTCACGTCGGCGGCGGCGATGGGGTCGAGCCGCGGCCGGTTCGACCCGCAGGTGCCGGCCGTGATCTGTACGGCCGCCGGGGCGGACGAGAAACCGGCTTGGTCGGTCGCGAAGACCGAGAACTGGTATGCGCCGGCGACGTCGGCGGTGAAATCGACGGAGCGGCCGGCGGTCGACGACAACACCGCCCGGCTGCCGGCCGGCGCGGAGACGATCGCCCAGGCGTACGCGAACGACGGCTGCGCGACGCAGACGTCGCCGGGCAGCGACGCGGTCAGCGTCACCGGCTGGTTGATCGACGGGGCCGGGTTGGAAGCGGTGGCCGCCGCGATCGACGGAGCGCACGTCGCGGTGTCCACCGAGACGGTGTATGGCGCGGACTCAAGGCCGAAGAAATCGATTGCGATGACCGAATATGCGTACCTTCCGGCGACGTCCGGAGTGACGTTGAACGAGGCGCCCGGCCCGGGCGAGACCGCGTTCAGGCTGCCCGCAGGCGCGGACAAGAGCGTCCATTTGTACGCCGCGATCGAGTCGCCGCAGACGCCGATGTCCGGGTCGCTCGCGACCGCGGTCACCGTCACCGCCTGTCCCACCGAGGGCCGCGAAGTGAGCGCCCCGCCGACTTTGGTCGTCACCGAGGCGATCGTCGGCGGATGCGAACCGCACGCGCCGACCGTCAGCACGATCGTCGCCGGTGCGCTCTGCAGGCCTTTCGCCGTCGAGGCGACGAGCTGGACTGTGTAGGTGCCGGGACTACCCGCGCTGAAATCGGTTGCGGCGCCGATCGGCGAGCTGAGCGCGGCCCCACCCGGCGAGACGGTCCACGCGTAGCTGAAGGGCAGGACCCCCGCGGCGAACCGCGCCGGGCAGCTCGACGTCACCGTGTCGGCGTCGCTCGCGCTCCCGTTCTGCACCGTCAGATGGAGCGACTCGAACGTGCTGAGCGTTATGCTGCCCGGGGCGGTGATGCCGACGACCGGCGAGTTGCTGCCGCAGGTAGGCACGTGGAAGGTGGCAAAGCGTGTCGGCAAGACGGCGCCGGTGGCGTCCGCGACGCGCGCCGCGACCTGGTAATCGCCGGAAAGGTCAGGCACCAAGGCGGGATGGACCGCGTTAGAGGAATCGAGATGCGCGGTGCTGCCCGACGGGCGCGAGACGAGCGCCCACTGGTACGCGTACGGCTGCACGGTCACGCTGCCGCACCCGGGCGGGTCGACGAATCCGGCACTCATCGTCACACTGGTGCCGACGAACGCGCCGGTCCAGACGCCGCCCGTCAGCGTCGCGGCCGGCGAGCTGCCGTCGGGCTCGGTCAGCGCCGGGTTGAGCTCGGGCGCGGCGTTCCAGGCCAGGTTCGACGTGCCGCAGGGAGCGACGTTCAGGTTGATCACTGCCGGCGTCGAGGGGACGCCGTGCGCGTCGCGGACGACCAGCATCGCCTGGTACGCGCCGGCCACGTCCGGGGTGAACTTCGCGAACTGCGCTGCCGGGTTGTCGAGCGTCGCCGCGCTGTTCGCTGGCTTGCTCAGCGACCAGTCGTACTGCACGGCGGCGCTGGTTCCGGCCGCGAAGCATGCCGTCGACCGCGCCGACGGGGCGGCGAGGGTGACCTGGCTGCCCAGCAGCGGCGAGACCGGCGACGAGGTCAGCGTGCCGGCCATCGGCGGGAGCGCGGTGCACGCCGTGGCCGTGACGGTGACGAACGCCTCAGGCGAGACGTGGGCGTGCGAATCGGTCACGGTGACGGCGATCAGGAATGAGCCGGCGAGATCGGGCGAGAAGGTCGGCGCGGCAGCGGCCGGGTCGGAGAGCATCGCGCCGCTGTCCGAAGGCGCCGAGACGATCTTCCACCGGTAGGTGAACGTCTCGTTGATGCCGCAGCCGGTGTTGGCCGAGAAGGGCGTCGCCGAGAGGTTGACGGCCTGGAACGGCTGGACCGTCACGCCGGCGGGCAGCGCGGTCACGGTCGGGATCGCGGTTCCGCAGCTGGTGGTGGTGACGGTCAGGAACGAGGGCAGCGAGCTCAGGCCGGTCGAATCGGTGACGACCGCCGAGAACTGGTAGGCGCCGGGGACGTCGGCGGCAAAGGTCGGCCGCGGCGCGGACGGGTCGCTCAGCGTCGCACTGCTGCCGGCCGGCCGCGACGTCACCGCCCAGCGCAGAGAGAGGCCCTGCGCGAGGTTGCAGCCGATGCCGTTGTCGGGGTCGAACGTCTGCGCGAAGAGCGTGAACGCGGCCCCCGGGTCCGGCGAGGGGTTGCTCGTGCCCACGCCGGCGATCTGGGGCTGCGAGCTGCCGCAGGTGCTGGTGTCGACCTTGATCACCGCCGGCGTGCTGGCGAGACCGGTGGCGTCGGTGACGACCAATTGCGCCTGATAGCTGCCGATGACGTCGGGCGTGAAGTCGGCCGTGCGCGAGTTGGGGTCCTTGATCGCGGCGGCGCTGCCGGCCGGACGCTCGACGAGCGTCCACCGGTAGGCCTGGGTCGCGTCGAAGCCGGCGCACGAGCTGTCGGCGTCGCTGACCAGCGCGGTCACGTGCACGCCCTGGCTGATGAGCGGGTTGAGCGGCAGCGCGGTCAGCGCGTCGATGGCCGGCGGATTGTTGCCGCAGCCGGCGACGGTCAGGTGGGTGAGGGCGCTCGCACGGGTCTCGCTGGAGTCGGTGATGGTGACGTTGATCGCGTAGTCGCCGCCGACGTCCGGCACCAGGCTGGCGACGGATGCTTCGGGCGCGACGATCCGCGCGCTGCTGCCGCCGGGGATCGAAACCAGCGACCACGCGTAGGTGAACGTCTCGGAGATGCCGCAGGCGGCGTCGGCATCCTGCGGGGTGACCTTCAGGCTGACCGGAAGGCCGATTCCGGCGGAAGCAGGCGTGAACTGGACGATCGGGTTCGGCGGCGCGCCGCCGCAGCCGACGGTGATGGTGTGCGGAGCCGAGGTGGCCGAGAGACCGGTCGGATCGGTGGCGACCAGGTGGAAGGTGTAGTCGCCCGACACGTCGGGTGTGAAGCTCGGGTTTACCGCCCTCGGATCGTTCAGCTCGGCGCCGCTGCCCCGCGGGAGCCCGGTGACGACCCACGCGTAGGAGAACCCCTGCTTGAGTCCGCAGATGGTGCTGTTGTCGGGGTCGGTGACGTCGGCCGAGAGCTGGGTCGGTTCGCCGAGCCGGGGCGAGGCCGGGGCGTGGGTCACCGAGTTGAGGGATCGCTGCGCCGGCCGGTCGAGTCGGTGACCGTCAGCGTGGCGGTGTAGGTGCCCGGCACGTCGGGCAGGAACGAGGCCAACACCGCGGCAGGGTCGCGCAGGCGCGCCTTGCTCCCGGCCGGCAGCGCGGTGAGTTGCCAGAAGTACTTCTCGGCCTGCTTCACGTTCTTCAGCGAAGCCTGGCACTCGGCGCCGTTGTCCTTGTCGTCGACCGCGGCGGTGAGGAGCACCGGCGTGGAGATGTTGATGCTCGTCGGAGCGGCGGTGATCGAATTGACCTGCGGGACGTTGGCGCCGCAGTCGAGCGCCTCGATGGTCAGCAGTGCCGGGACGCTCGGGTAGTACTGGTTCCGCACCACCAGCGAGACGACGTACTTCTCGGTGACCGTCGTCGGGACGTCGGCGGTGAAGCGCGTCTTCGCGTTGTGGGGCGACTCGATCTTCGCCCGGCTGCCGGCCGGGAGCTTGGAGAACGTCCATTCGAACGAGAGCGGGCCGCCGGATGGATCGGTGCTGCTCGTGGCGTCGAGGATGATCTGCTGCCCGGTCGCGATCGTCAGGCCGCCCTGGTCGATGCCGACGAAGCTCGCTTTCGGCAACGGCGACTGCTTCGCGCACGCCGCGAGCGCGAGCGCGAGAGCAATGCCGGTTCGTCTGAGGCTGTACCGCATCGTTTGGCCTCTCCGAAAGAACGGAAACCGGGGTCCAGCCGTCACTGCCCTGCGAAGACCTGCGGCCCGGTTGCGGTGCTGAAGGTGACGAACGTCGAGAGCAGGCTGTTACTGAATGCGACCGACAGCCCGACGGGCGACGCATTCGCGCCGAGGTTGACGAGCTCGCCGAAGCTGAGCGGCGCCTGGGCGTGGCCCTCGAGCAGCCGGACCTTCGAGTTGGCGATGTCGAAGTACGCCAGACGAGGCAGGCCGTTGGCGTCGACCGTGAGGCTCGTCGCCCGCCCGTAGTTCGGGCTCGCCCCGGTGTCCGGGACCAACGCGGGCGTCCAGCCGCCGCCGTTGCACGCGCTCGTTCCGCTCTGCGTACAGCTTGCGACCTTGGCGAAGTTGGCGGCGGGGTTCGTCACGTCGGCGTAGGCGATCACCTGCGTCGGGAACGTGAACCCGTTGGCGGGGGTATTGGGCAACGTCCGCAGCCGCGCGAACCGGCCCACGTCGGTGATCGCTGACATTGGCTCGACGTTGGTGGTCACGAAGCTGCCGGTCGCGTTGGTGGCGAAGCGCAGCCCCTTGTTCCCGCCGCCGTCGTTGTCGACGTAGTACGCGGCGTACGAAAAGCCGGACGTGTCGAACGACAGGGAGTTCCAGCGTCCGACCTGCGATCCCGTGGAGTCGATGATGCCGGTCGTGAATGCCGTGCATACCGAAGTTGTGCACGAGCTGAATTGCAGCTCGGTCGTACTGGTTCCCACTACCGACCAGTAAGACACGACCGGCAGCGATCCGTTGAGCGTCAACGACAGCCAGCGGCCGTACTCGAACCAGCTGTAGGGCGGCGTTCCGGTTGCCGTGCACAGCGGAGACCCGCCCGGCCCGGTGGTGCCGGTCTGGACGCTCGTCCACGATACCCACGACGCGCCGTTGTGCACCGCGATCGCGAGGCTGCACGCAGATACGCCGTGGAGCCCGACCGTCGGGCTGCCGCTTCTGCTCGTGTAGTACGCGATATACGTATTGCTACCGCTGGTTGCGACCGCGATCGGTCTGGGCTCGTCGTTCGGGCTGGGTAGCGTCATCGGCGCGAGGCCGCTGTCGACCGTGCCAAGCGACGTCCAGGTCGGCG
>VBLM01000481.1 GCA_005879095.1 Deltaproteobacteria bacterium | reverse complement strand
AACAGTCGAGCGCCAACATCCCGAATTCAGGGCTCGATTTCGCCAAGAGCGCGGCCGGCTTCGGCGAGGTCAAGCTCTCGCCGATGCACGCGGCGCTGATCGCGGCCGCGGTCGGCAACGGCGGCGTCGCGGAAGAGCCGTCCTTGATCGACGAGATCGACGGCCAGGAGATGCCGCCCACCGGCTCGATGCGGCTGCTCAACGAAGAGACCGCGGGCACGCTGCGCGACATGATGAAGCTGACGGTCTCGCAGGGCACCGCGACCGCGAGCTTCCGCGAGCGGCACCGGAACATCCTCGGCGACATCGAGGTGGCGGGGAAGACCGGTTCTTTGTCGACCCACACGCGCGGGCCGTTCAAGGATTACTCGTGGTTCGTCGGCTTCGCGCCGGCCGATGACCCGAAGATCGCCGTCGCGGCCGTCGTCGTCAACGGCCTCAAGTGGCGGGTGCACGCGCCGTTCATCGCGCGCGAGGCCTTGAAGGCCTATCTCGTCGGCGGACCGCTCGGGCAGCCGCCGGCAGCGCGGGTCAGGCACGCTCGCCGCCACAAGAAGCACAGCTAGAATGCACCAGGTCGTGCTCTACACGCGCGACGGCTGCAGCTTGTGCGTCACCGCGAAAGCGGTCATCCTCGCCCTCCGGCGGGAGCTCGATTTCGCATTCTCGGAGGTCGACATCGGCTTTTCGGGAGAGCTGTACGAGGACTACAAGCACGACATCCCGGTGATCGAGATCGACGGCAAGCGCGCCTTCAAGCACCGGGTCGAGGCAGGCGAGCTGACGAAGAGGCTGTCCCGATGAGCAAGCCGTACTCAGGAATTCCGCTCGACGAGAAGCGCGCCTGGGTCGTGCCGCGCTGGCTCAAGGAGGCGTTCGTCTCGTTCGCGGCGGTGGCGGTGGCCGCGGTCGGGATTTCCAAGGCGGTGCAGCACGCCGGCGGAAGGTCGGAGCGGGCGGCGGGCGCGGTCGAGGCCGATCGGATGGATGGATCGGCGGCGCCTGGGTTCAAGCTTCCCGCGCGCGGCGGCGGCGACGTCGACCTCGCCTCGCTGCAGGGAAAGACCGTGCTGGTGAATTTCTGGGCCACCTGGTGCCCGCCCTGCCGCGAGGAGATGCCTTCGCTGGGCCGGCTGGCGCAGCAGTTCGATCCCGGCACGTTCGAAGTCGTGGCGGTGAGCGTCGACGAGGGGTGGGGCCCGGTCGAGAAGTTCCTCACCCAGCCGAAGACGCCGTTCCGGGTGGTGCTCGACGAAGGGGCGAAGATCTCGCGCACCTACGGCACGACCAAGTTCCCGGAGAGCTACCTGCTCGACCGCGACGGCAAACTGCGGCTCAAGTTCGTGGGGCCACGCAACTGGCTCGACCCGAACGTCGCGACTTTGCTCGAAGCATACGGGGCTCGGCGAAAAGGCTGAAAAGCGCACCACAGTGTCTCTGTGGTGAGATTTTTAATTTTATTTTTCGGTAAGGGCGGGGAGCGCCGCGAAGAGGGCGGCGACGGCGCAGACCAGGCCGGCGTATGCGCCCAGCTCCGGCCGCGATTCCGTAATCGCGATGCTCCGGCCGACCGCGCGCAGCGCATGCGACTGCGTCGCCCAAGGCAGGAACAACCCGGTAAAGATTGCCGCGCCGCCGGACGCGGTCAGCTGCGCGAGCCGCAACACGCGGTCCTGCGCGGCGTCCGCCTTGCGCGAGCGCAGGTAGACGAACGCCAGCGCTGCCGCGCCGAGAAGCAGGACCGGCCAGGCCGCGACAAATCCGATGATCTCCTCGTCCTGCCGCGTCCACCGCCACGGCAAAGCGAGCATCAGGAGCAGCGCCGCGGTCGCTCCGGCCGCCCACCGGTCCGAAGTCGACAGGCTGCGGAAGAAAGAACCCAGATCCGACGCGGCCTTGCGCGCCTCGTCGCCCGGCGAGAGGACCGGCGCGGCCGGCTCCGACAGGTACGGCCGTCGCGGCTCGGCGCCCGCCGCCGCTGCCGAAGAAACCGAAGGATTCCAGCCGCCTGCCCGCCGTCCGCTGCCTTTCCGTAACCGTTCCGGCATCCGGTTTGCGGTAGGAGCTGGACCTACATC
The DNA here is from genome assembly GCA_005879095.1 of Deltaproteobacteria bacterium. Classification (GTDB taxonomy): domain Bacteria; phylum Myxococcota; class Myxococcia; order Myxococcales; family 40CM-4-68-19; genus 40CM-4-68-19. Next base: position 1,646 of record VBLM01000481.1, on the reverse strand, counting down.
GGTCTTGTCGCCCTCGACCGGCGTGATCTCTTCCGCCCCGAGGAACGAAGCATCGAGAATCTCATCGCAATTGTCGCAGATCGCGGCCCCTTCCGGAGCCATTTCTCCACATCTCGGGCAACGCACGGACGCTACCCTACCGGAGGGGGCGCTCGCCCGGCAAGGAGCCGGCTTTTCCTTGTAGCCCCTCTGGGGGGCGGGCTATAAGCGCTGAATGCCGATCAAAGTCGCACTGATGGGCCTTGGGGCCATCGGCCGCGGCATTGCTCGCTGCGCGCTCCAGAAATCGGAACTGGAAATCGTGGCCGCCATCGATCTCGACCCTTCGCGGGTCGGTAAAAAGCTCTCCGACGTGCTCGATGCGCCCGCTCCGGACGTGATCGTCGGATCCGATGCGGCTGCCGAAATGAAGAAAGCGCAGGGCGGCGTCGTGTTGCACGCCACCGGCAGCCGGCTCGACGACGTCGAAGGCGAGCTGGCGCAGGCGCTCACCGCCGGACTTTCGGTCGTTTCTACGTGCGAGGAATTGTCCTACCCGTGGCTGCGGCATCCGGAGATCGCCGAGCGGCTCGACAAGCTGGCCCAGAAGCGGAAGCTGGCGCTGCTCGGAACCGGCGTGAATCCGGGCTTCGTCATGGATCGGCTGCCGACCACGCTCGGCGCGGTCTGCGGCCGCATCGATCGCGTGCGGGTCACGCGGGTGGTCGACTCTCGCACCCGCCGCGTCCAACTCCAGCGCAAGACCGGCGCCGGCATGAACGAAGAGGAATTCGACCGCGGCGTCGACGACGGCACCATCGGCCACGTCGGCCTGATGGAGTCGGCGGCGCTGGCTGCGCTCGGCGTGGGGCTCGAGGTCGACGAGGTCGACGAGTCGATCGATCCGGTCGAAGCCGAAGAAGACATGCAGGGCGAGGGTTTCCGCGTGCCGCGCGGCGGCATCGTCGGCATCAAGCAGGTGGCGCGCGCTTTCCACGACGGGAAGGAAGTCGCGAGCCTCGACCTGACCATCGCGCTGGGCGCTCCGCAGCCGCGCGACGAGATCGAATTGGAAGGCGAGCCCGGGATCCGCGTCGTGATTCCGGGCGGTACGCCAGGTGACAAGGCCACGTCCTGGACGGTGGTGCACGCCGCGCCGCTCGTCCACGGCTCGGAGCCGGGATTGATCAGCGTTTTGGACCTGCCTGCGGGCAGATAGGGAGTTTTCGCGTGGACCGGACAGCTACGGGGCGGGAGTCGAAGCCCGCCATCAACGAAGTCGAAAAGGGCGCCATCCGGCGCTTCGCGGAGGCGATCGGGGAGACGAACCCGATCTACTTCGAGGAGACCGCCGCGCGCGCCGCCGGGTATCGCAGCATCGTCGCGCCGCCCACCTTTCCCACCACGCTCCGCGCCGGCTCGGACCTGCGCGAGGGGCTGATGCTCTCGCCGGGCAAGCACCTCCTGCAGGCGGAGCAGAACTTCGAGTACGCGCGGCCGATCGTGGCCGGCGACAAGCTCACCGTGCGCAGCAAGGTCGCCGGCATCGAGCAGCGCGCGACGCCTTCCGGCCCGACCGACGTGGTCATCATCGAGGACGAGGGCCGCGATGATTCCGGAGAGCTCGTCTACCGATCCCGCCAGCTTTGGGTGGTGAGGATGGCGCC
>VBLM01000480.1 GCA_005879095.1 Deltaproteobacteria bacterium | reverse complement strand
CGCACTCGCACGCACATTCGCATTCGCACTCGCACTCGCATGAGGCGCATCCGCAGCGGAACCTCCCGCCGCTGACGGCGCCCAAGCAGGTGCAGCAGCCGAAGCAGAGCCTCGCGCGCAGCTTCTACTGGACCGAGCTGCGCGTCGGCGACGACCTGCCGCCCTTGACCAAGCCGGCCGTCGATCGCGTGCAGATCGTGCGGTATGCGTCCGCGGCGGGCGATTTCAATCGCCTCCATCTCGACGAGCCGTACGCGCACCAGCTCGGCTTCCCGGGGCTGTTCGCGCCCGGGATGCTGGCGATGGCGTTCATCGGCCAGCTGTTGACGGCCTGGCTGCGGCGCGGGCACGTGCGCAAGCTGTCGGCGCGGTTCATCAAGATCGTCTGGCCGAACGACGAGCTCACCTGCCG
>VBLM01000479.1 GCA_005879095.1 Deltaproteobacteria bacterium | reverse complement strand
TGGTGGCGCTGTTGTCGGTGCTGGTGCCGATCGTCGCGTTGCCGGTGGTGCTGCTGCCGGTGGTCGCGCTGTTGTCGGTGCTGCTGCCGGAAGTAACGCCCGCGGTTCCGCTGCTCGTCGTGCCGGTCGCGTTCGGATTGGTAGCAGTGCTACCGCTCGTCGTCGTTCCGGTGCCGCCCGTCTGTGCGAGCGCGCTGCCCGCCGCGAGCGCCGCCGCAGACAGAATTGTTGCGGCCAGTTTGCACGTTTTCATGAGTGGTGCCTCCTTGTTCAGGGCAGGGTGACCACGGGGCGGTTATCTGTGAAGATACGCGCGGTTAGTCGCGCGCCCGCTCGTACTGCACGGGCCACGGCACCTGCACGCCGAGGACTTTCGCCGCAGTCAAGGGCCAGTACGGATCGCGCAGGAGTTGCCGCGCGAGGACCACCGCGTCCGCCTGTCCGGTGCTCAGGATGTGCTCCGCCTGCTCCGGAGACCGGATCAAGCCCACCGCGCCCGTTTTCACGCCCGCTTCACGGCGGATCCGCTCGGCGAACGGCGTCTGATAGCCCGGCCCGATCGGGACCTTGGCGCCGAACACGAGTCCGCCTGACGAGCAGTCGATCAGGTCCACGCCCTCCTGCGCCAGGCGTCGGGCCAGCTCGACGGATTGCTCGATCTCCCACCCGCCGTCCGCCCAGTCGGTGGCGGAAACACGGACGAAAAGCGGAAGCCGATCGGGCCAGCGCCTCCGCACCGATCGCACGACCTCGATCAGCGCCCGGATTCGATTCTCGAACGGGCCGCCGTATGCGTCGTTCCGCTGATTCGAAAGCGGCGAGAGGAATTCGTGCAGCAGGTACCCGTGGGCAGAGTGGATCTCGAGCACGCGGAAGCCGGCCCTCAGCGCGCGCTCGGCAGCATCGCCAAAGGCGCGCACGATCCGCGCGATCCCTTTCTCGTCGAGCGCCTCGGGCACCGGGTCCTGCGGCCGGAACGGCAACGGACTGGGGGCGAGGATGGGACGGAAGCCGCCTTCATCGGCGGAAAGCGTGCGGTTGCCGGCCCACGGCTGCTGCGTCGACGCCTTCCGTCCCGAGTGCGCGAGCTGCATGCCGGCGACCGCGTCGCGTGCATCGATGAACTTGACGATCCGGGCCAGCATCTCGACGTGCTCGTCCTTCCAGATGCCGAGATCCTGTGGCGAAATCCGGCCCTCGGGCGTGACCGCCGCCGCTTCGGTGAAGACCAGTCCGGCGCCGCCCACGGCGCGCGCACCGAGATGCACGAAGTGCCAGTCGTTGGCGAAGCCGTCTTCCGACGAGTATTGGCACATCGGCGAAACGATGACGCGGTTCTTCAGGGTGACTTCGCGAAGCTTCAGCGGTTCGAAGAGCATGCGCGTAGGATGCGTCCGGCATGGACGAGATGCTCAGCAGCGTCCGTACACTTGCGGACGTCGCGGCGAAGTGGCGCATCGCCGACGTCGTAGTGCAGGACGAGTACAGCCACGACGTGCTCGTCGAGTTGCCGGACGGCCGCGTGCTCGCCTTCGACGCCACCTGACTGGGCGGCGTGCTCGGCGTGACCGAGTGGGATCATCGGCCGACCGCGGACGAGCTGCTCGACGCGCGCCTCGAGCGCGGCTGGCGTCCGACGCCGGGCTGCTCGATGTCGTGCGACCGCGGTTTGCGCCCCTGCAAGTGTTGATCCGCCGCTCGATAGCCCGCGTCGCCGGTGATCTCCGCCAGCCGCAGCAGCGTCAACGCGGCGATCGAATTTCCCGTCGGCTCCGCGCCGTCGTACGAAGGCTTCTCTCGTGCGAGCAACGTCTCGTGCTGCGTGGGTGTGCGGAAAAAACCGCCCTGCGGATCGGCGAATCGCTCCGCCAGCGCGGCGTGCAACGAGATCGCGCCGCGAAGCCAGCGCGCGTCTCCGGATGCCTCATAGACGTCCAGCAATGCGGCGGCGAGGAACGCGTAATCCTCGAGCAGCGCCGGATGCCGCCCCGTCCGTCGCAAATTCTCGACGGAGAATTGCCCGGCCGCGCGCGACGCGCGATCGACGTAATCCTGCCGGCCGAACGCGAGCCCGGCGCGCGCGAAGGCCGAGATCATCAGCCCGTTCCACGAGGTGAGGATCTTGGTGTCGGTCAGCGGCGGGGGCCGCTTCGCGCGCGCCTCGTACAACCGCCGGCGCACGCGCTCGAGAAACGCGCGATCGGCAGGCGACTGCAGGGACAACACGTTCTTGCCCTCGAAGTTGCCGGCCTCGGTCACGCCGAAGACGCGCATCGCCTCGTCGGCGTCCGCGCCCAGCAGGTCGCGAAGCTGCTGCGGGGTCCAGACGAAGAACGTCCCTTCCTCGCCCTCGCTGTCGGCATCGGTCGCCGACAAGAACGCGCCGGACTCGGACGTCATCTCGCGCGCGACGTAATCGAGCACGTCGCACGCGACCGTCTTGAAGAATGCGTCGTGCGTCGCCTGCCAGCCTTCGACGTACGCCACGGTCAAAAGCGCGTTGTCGTAGAGCATCTTCTCGAAGTGCGGCACCAGCCAGTGCGCGTCGGTCGAGTAGCGATGAAAGCCGCCGCCGACCTGGTCGTAGATGCCGCCCAGCGCCATCCTGGTCAGGGTCTTTCTCGCCATCACCAGCGCGGTCTCGTCACCGGACCGCTTCCAGTAGCGCAGGAGAAAGCGAACGTTCATGCTGGAAGGAAACTTCGGCGCCCGCCGCACGCCGCCCTCGGCGTCGTCGAAGACCTGTGCGTAGTACGTCATCGCGCCGTGCAGAACGTGCTCCGCCGGCAGACCGGTCGGCGCGTCGGCGCTCAAAGCCTGCTGTACCGCCTGCGCGATCTGTTCGGCGGATTTGACGGCCCGCTCCCGTTCCTCGCGGTAGACGCGATCGAGCTCGAGCAGGATCGTCCCGAAGCCGTACCGCGCGCCGCGATCGCCGTCGCGGGCGGGAAAATACGTCCCGCCGAAGAACGGCTTTCCTTCCGGCGTGAGAAAGACGCTCATCGGCCAGCCGCCGTGCTGCGTCAGCATCTGCACCGCCTGCATGTAGATCGCGTCGACGTCGGGGCGCTCTTCGCGATCGACCTTCACCGGCACGAACCGCTCATTCAAAACCTGCGCGATCTCGGGCGACTCGAACGACTCCTCCTCCATCACGTGGCACCAGTGGCACGTCGCGTAACCGACGCTGAGGAAGATCGGCCGATCCAGAAAACGCGCCGCGGCAAACGCGTCGTCGCCCCAAGGCCGCCAGTCGACTGGATTGTGCGCGTGCTGCAAGAGGTAGGGCGAGGTCTCGAGCGCGAGTCGATTCGTCCACTTCGGCGTCCGGTCCTCGCGCAGATGCCGCGTGCGAAATTCACGCCGCTGCTGGACGGCGCTCGAGAGCTGCGAAATGAGCTCCGCGGGAAAAGGCTGCGCCCCGGGCCCCGGTTCGATAATCATGGGACATTATGATGCTCATCAGCTTCCGTTCGAAGCTCACGCCCCAGGCCGGCGTCGACTATGACGAAATGG
>VBLM01000478.1 GCA_005879095.1 Deltaproteobacteria bacterium | reverse complement strand
CGCCGCCCTCACGACCGCCTCGCCCAGGTGCGCCAGCCCGCCGTCCTGCAGCGTGACGAAGCGCAACCGCGCGTTGAGCACGCCGAGATCGACGGGAAAGTACGGATCGATCATCTGTCCGGAGAGGATCTGCCGCACGTCGCGCCCGCGCCGCGTCGCACCATGGATGACCAGCTCGCTCTTCGGGTCGTAGGCGGGGGCGATGAACGGCAAGCCCGCGATGTGGTCCCAGTGGTAGTGGCTGAGAAACAGGCTCGCCCGGACCGGGCCCTTGCGCATCAGCGCGATGCCGAGCGGGCGCAAGCCGGTGCCGAGGTCGAAGATGACCGTCTCCCCGCCGCAACGCGCCTCGACGCAGGCGGTATTGCCGCCCGTCTTCAACGTCCCGCTTCCGGGCGCGGCGACGCTGCCGCGCACGCCCCAGAAGCGGACGACCATCGCCGGAGCTTTCTTGCGAGGGCGAATACGAGCGCGGGCGGTGGGCACCCCCAGAGAGTGCCGAAAGAACGCCTCTGCCGCAAGGTTACGCCGTGCTCTTCTCCAACTCGATCAGGTGGCCGGTCCGCTCGCGCTTGGTGCGCAGGTAGCCGATGTTGTGCGGATTGAAGGAAGCTGCCGACGGAATCCGGCGCCGCACCGCGATCCCTTCGCTCTCGAGCCCTTCGATTTTCAAAGGATTGTTGGTGATCAAATCGATCGACGACGGACCGAGGTGCTTGAGGATGTCGGCGGCGACGTCATACCGGCGCAGATCGTCCTGGAAGCCGAGCTGACGGTTGGCCTCGTAGGTGTCGGCGCCGCGCGACTGCAGCTCGTACGCCCGGATCTTGTTGCCGAGCCCGATGCCGCGGCCTTCCTGCCGCAGATAGATCAGCGCGCCGCGATCGGCCCGACCGACGAGATCGAGAGCGTGCTCGAGCTGATCGCGGCAGTCACACTTGAGCGAGCCGAGGATCTCGCTGGTCAGACATTCCGAGTGCACGCGCACCGGCACACCCTCGTGACCGCGTAGATCGCCCTTCAGCGCGACCACGTGCTCTTTCTCGGTGCCCTTTTCACGGAAGACGAGCGTGCGAAAGAGGCCGTGCTTCGTCGGCAGAGGTGCCTCTGCGTACAGCTCGACCAACCTCGTTTCCGCTGCGGGAACGGCGTGCAGGTGGGCGGTCGGCAATTCGTTCTCCTCCTGAGTGTTCGAGGGATTAGATGTATTTTGAGGTCAAAGGGTTCCGTCTACGGCCAAATCCGCCGCGTGACACGGGTTTGCGGCGGAGGGGCGTGCGGCGTATTTGAAGGGGATGCACCAGATCGAAGCCGAGTTCACTTTCGCCGCGGCCCACCGCCTGCCGCGCTACAACGGCAAGTGCTTCAACCTGCACGGCCACAACTACCGTATCCAGGTCGTGCTGCGGGGCGACCCGGATCCGTACTCCGGGATCTTCGTCGACTTCGGCGACGTCGAGAAAGCGGTCAAGGAGCACGTCCTCGACAAGGTCGATCACACCAACCTGAACGATTTCATCGAGAATCCCACCGCGGAAAACATCGCGACCTGGATGTGGCAGCGGCTGGAAGGAAAGCTGCCCGGCCTCGCCGAAGTGCGTCTCTGGGAAATCCCCACCAGCTGCGTCGTCTACCGCGGCCCGAACGGGAAGTTCGCCTGATGGCGCTGCCCGAGAAAAGGGCGTCGAAAGCGCCCGATCGCGCGGCGCTGGCCAGGGCCATCGAGGACCTTCTGCTGGCGAGCGGCGCCGAGCTCGACGCCGAGACGCGCGTGACGCCGGAGCGTGTCGCCAAGGCGTTCGCCGAGGACCTCCTCGACGGCTACGCCAGCGATCCGGTCGAAACGTTGCGCAGCTCGCTGGTGCCGGCGCCGCGCAAGGGCGAGCTGGTGATCGCCTCGCAGATCGATTTCCACGCGATGTGCCCGCACCACCTCCTGCCCTACAAAGGCGTGGCGGCGGTTGGCTACGTCGCCGATCAGTGGTTGGTTGGCTTCGGAAAGATTGCCGAAGCAACCGATGCGCTCGCGCACCGGCTGATCCTCCAGGAGTCGCTCGTGCACCGCCTCTGCGATTCGGTGATGGCCGCGCTCTCGCCGCTTGGCGCCGGAGTGGTGATCACCGCCGAGCACGGCTGCATGCAGGTGCGCGGTCCGATGCGCCGGCAGAGCCGAATCACGGTCGAAGCCTGGTCGGGCGTGTTCGAGAAGGACAGCGAGCTGCGCGCGTCGCTCGCGCGGCGGGCCTGATGAGCTCGCTCTACCGCCAGGTTTGCGTGGTGACCGGCGCGTCGCGCGGGATCGGCCGCGCCATCGCCGAGGATCTGGCTGCCGCGGGCGGGCTGGTCGCGGCCTGCGCCTCTCAGGACGCGCCGCTGGTGGGGGACTGGCGCGCCCGCTGCGACGTGAGCGACGAGGACCAGGTGAGCAGGTTTTTCGCCGAGAGCGAGACGCGCCTTGGTCCGCCGGATGTGCTGGTGCTCAACGCCGGCGTGCTCGAACGGGCCGCGCTCGACGAGATGTCCGCGCAGCAATGGGACCGCGTTCTCGACATCAACCTGAAAGGTGCGTTCCTGTGCGCGCGCGCCGCCTGGCCGTCGATGCGCGGCCGGCGCAAGGGTCGGATCATCGCCCTCGGCTCGATCAGCGGGACGCTCGGAACGCCGCGCGCCTCGGCGTACAACGCGAGCAAGTGGGGCCTCACCGGCTTCATCAAGTCGCTCGCCGAGGAGGGCCGCGAGCACGGCATCTTCTGCGCGCTGGTGCTGCCGGGATCGACCGATACCGACATGTTGCGGCAGACGCCGTTCCCGGCGCAGATGGAGGCGGCCGACGTGGCCAAAGTAGTGCGCTTCCTCGCCGCCGAGGCGCCGTTTGCCATGACCGGCAGCGCGGTGGAGGTATTCGGATGAGCCTGCGCGACGACCTCGCGGCGCTCGGCCTGGCGGTCGCCGCCAACGAGCAGTACGAAAAGGACGAGAGCGGCTGCGGCACGTACCTGCCGCAAGCTGCGGTGCTGGCGCGCAACGTCGACGAGGTGCAGAAAGTGCTGCGCTACTCGCGCGAGCATCGGATGCCCGTCATTCCGTGGGGACGCGGCTCGGGCAAGAGCGGCGCGGCGCTCGCCGAGCGCGGCGGCATCGTCCTCTCGCTGGAGAAGATGGATCGCATCCTCGAAGTCTCCCGCGCCGACATGGTGTGCGTGACCGAGCCCGGCGTCATCCTGGAAAATCTGCAGAAAGCGGTGGAAGCAGAGGGCCTCTTCTATCCGCCCGATCCGAACTCACAGGCGATCTGCTCGATCGGCGGAAACCTGGCCCACAACGCCGGCGGGCCGCGCGCCCTGAAATATGGCGTGACGCGCGATTACGTGCTCGGCGTCGAAGCGGTGCTGCCGACCGGCGAATTGATCAAGGCCGGCCACCGCAGCTGGAAGGGCGTCGCCGGATACGATCTGACGCAGCTTCTCGTCGGCAGCGAAGGCACGCTTGCGATCATCGTCAAAGCGACGTTGAAATTGATCCCGCTGCCGCGCGCGGTCGCCACCATGCTGGCTTTCTTCCCGGACGAGGACGCCGCGGCGCTGGGCGTGCAGAAGATCTTCGGCGCCGGCCTCCTCCCGCGCACCTGCGAGCTGATGGACGGCCCGACCATGCGCTACGTCACACCGGCCGCGCCTTTCAAGTTCCCCGAACACGTCGGCGGCGCGCTGATCGTCGAGCACGACGGCAACGACGCCGACGCGGTCATGCAGGACCTGGCCCACAGCGGTGAAATGTGCACCGAGGCGGGCGCCATCGACGTGGTCGCCGCGCAGGACGAAGCGCAGCGGCGCCGCATCTGGGAGACGCGGCGGATGACCTCGGTGGCGCTCTACAATGTCCGCCCCTTCAAGATCAGCGAGGACATCGCCGTGCCGCGGGGACAGTTGGTGACGATGATCCGGCGAGTGCGCGAGATCGGCGCGCGCTACGGCCTTCCTACCGCCTGCTACGGACACGCCGGCGACGGCAACCTGCACGTCAATCTGTTGTTCGGCACGGCCGAAGAGCGCGCAAAGAGCGGCGCCGCGGTCGACGACGTGCTGCAGGCCGCGATCGATTTGGGCGGCACCATCACCGGCGAGCACGGCGTGGGGCTGGCGAAACGGAAGTTCCTCGCCAAGGAGCAGAGCCCGCAGCTGATCGAACTGCAGCGAAGGGTCAAGAAAGCATTCGACCCGGAAAACCTGCTCAATCCGGGGAAGATCCTGCCCGCCGTCCCTTGACCGGCCTTGGAGCGTGCTTTACGGTCGCGCCCCTTGCCCGAGCAGACCCATGAGATGGCGCCCGAAGAGCCGCGGGCGGACGGCCAGCCCGGGGATCGGGAGCTGGTCGAAAAGGCCCAGAAGGGCGACGGCACTGCGTTCGCGACGCTCGTCGAGCGTCACCAGCGGCAGCTGTACCGCCTCGCGCTGCGCATGACGGGGTCCGAGGCCGACGCGCAGGAGGTCCTCCAGGAGGCCTTCCTCAACGCCTACCAGAAGCTGCCGCTTTTCCGCGGCGAGGCCCAGTTCTCCAGCTGGCTTTACCGCATTGCGGCAAACAGTGCGCTGATGCGGTTGCGGCGCAAGCGGCGGGCCCCCGACGCGCTCGCCGACCAGCCGCTCGAGCTGGCGGGGCCCAAGTTCTCCGCCGAGGGCTACCTCGAGCCCACCTCGTCCAGCGACTGGTCCCAGCGGGCGGACGAGCGCATGATGTCCGGCCAGCTCGGGGCCGCCATCAACAAGGCGGTGGAACAGTTGCCCGACGACTACCGCACGGTCTTCCTGCTCAAGGACGTCGACGGCCTCTCCAACGAGGACATCGCCGATGCGCTCGATTTGACCGTTCCGGCCGTCAAATCCCGCCTGCATCGGGCAAGGCTCGCCCTGCGCGAGAAGCTGGGCGAGTTCTTCGACGAGCCCGCCAAATGACGTATCCTCGAATCCGCCAACCGGCCGGTGCATCTTTTCTTGCAGGTCGGTTAGAGTAAACCTCGCCTGACCCCTTCCCTTTAGGGCGCCTGTTGACGACTGAAATTCATCACTGCAAGGAATGCGTCGACCTCCTCGGTGAGTACATCGAGGGCACCCTCCCGCCGGACCGCGCCCAGGCGCTCGAAGATCATCTGTCCCTCTGCCCACCTTGCATTACCTTTGTCCGCACCTACAAGGCGACGCGCAAGCTTTGCCGGCACGCCCTGGTCCGCGACATGCCGAGAGAGCTGATGCACTCGCTGTCCAGCTTCCTCGCCGAACGCGTTCCGGGCTTCAGTTGCTCGGAGTCCGACAAGTCGGCTGCATCAGTCGCGCCGGCTGCCGACACGGCGCCCAAGAAAGTCTAAATAGAACATATGAACGTGAATCCCGAGGAGGTCCTCTCCGCGCTGCATCGCGCGCGGGGGAAGGGCCTTTCGCTCAAACAGCTCGCCGGCCAGCTCCATCTCGGCCACAGTCACCACCAGGCCGTGCGCCGCGGTCTCTCCCAGCTTCTCAAGGAAGGCCGCGCCAGGTTCGACGGCCACGTCTACCGCGAGGTCGCCTCGCGTCCCGCTCCGAAAGAGGAGCACCGGCCCGCCACGCCGCGCCGTGCGCCGGCAGCGATGGTCGAGGGCGCGCGCGCAAGGCGCGAGCAGATCCGGGGCGGCAACGGTGCGACGGCCCCGCGCAAGGCCGGCTCCGAAGTCACCGGCGTGATCCACGTCAAACCCGAAGGATATGGGTTCGTGTCGCCCCTTCTGGGCGAGGGTGGGCGCGACAACGACCTCTTCGTTCCGCCGCAGTTCATCAAGGGCGCCCTCGACGGCGACGTGGTGCTCGCGCGCGCGATGAAGGGCCGCGACGGCCGCCTGGCCGGCGAAGTGCTCGACGTAATCGAGCGCCGCCGCCAGCTCGCGCTGGGGATTTACCAGGCGAAGGGCAAGGCGCAGTGGGTGATCCCGCACGACAGAAACCTGTCCGAGAACATCGCCGTGCCGCGCCATCCGAAAGCGCGCGACGGCGAGATGGTCAAGGTGCGCCTGCATCGTGATCGTGCCGGGGACATGATCGCGGCGCGCAGCGCCCATCGTGTCCCCAGTGGGTTGACCGGCGAGATCATCGCGGTGCTCGGCAACCGAGGCGATCCGCGCTTCGAGATTCTCGCCAGCGCATATGCCGAGGGTTTCTCCGACGAGTTCGATCCCGCTACGGCCCTCGCTGCGCAGAGCGTGCCCGATCACGTCCATCCGGAAGAGATCGCCGCGCGGCGCGATCTGCGCCATCTCGCGCTGGTGACCATCGACGGCGAGGATGCGCGCGACTTCGACGACGCGGTGCACGTCTCGCGCACGGCCTCCGGCTATCGCCTCGTCGTCGCCATCGCCGACGTGGCTCACTACGTGCGGCCCGGCGGGCCTCTGGACCGCGAAGCGCTGCGCCGCGCGACCAGCGTCTACTTCCCGGGCACGGTGCTGCCGATGCTGCCCGAGCGGCTGTCGAACGGGATCTGTTCCTTGAATCCCGACGTCGACCGGCTCTGCATGGTGTGCGATCTCGCCCTCGACAAGAACGCCAGGCCGCTCCACGCCGACATCTACGAAGCGGT
>VBLM01000477.1 GCA_005879095.1 Deltaproteobacteria bacterium | reverse complement strand
AGCGTCACGTTGAGCGCGAAGGTCAAGAGCCCCATGGCGCTCATTCTACGAGAGGCCCGAGCAGGCCGCTTGCGAGCGTGCGCAGCTGGTGCGCGAGCGGATCGATATCGCAGAGACGCAGGCTCCCCGGCGTCGCGCTGCTCGATGACGTGGCCAGGGAGTCGCCACTCTCGGTCAGCAGCCGATGACGGACTCGATCCGCTTCCCATCGGCGACGAGCTGCCAGGCCCCGCATGCGGAGACAACTCGTTCGTCAGGGCTTGGCGGCCAGCTCCTTCGCGACCACGAGCTGGCCGAGCTTCTTCCCCATCTCGGCGCCGACCACCGTGGAGTTCCGGTAATGAACGCCGTCCCAGATCCGCGCCTCGCCGACCTCCGCGACCAGCTCGGAAGGATTGCTCCAGCTCCGCACCGCGCCGGGCAACGTCGCGCTCGTGCCGGACAGTTTGGCCGGTGCGTCGCCCATCGCCGCTTCCAGGACCGTCGCAGCCGCGCTGGCGACGATGCAGTGGGCGCAGGGATATTCCGGGTGTGGCGGCGTGTCGATGAGCGGCAGCCAGCCGGGATCTCCCTCGGTGGCGCCGTTCTGGGAACGGTCGGCGTTCCGGATCGCCGTGATCGGGCGCCAGAACCTGTAGGCGTACTTGGCGTCCATCACCGCTACCAGCGCGTCGTCCATCGCCATGGCGACCGCCGCGTACAGGCGCGCATTTTCGCCGAGGTCGCGGCCCGGTGCGGCAGCGAAGGAGCGGACGATCGCGAAGTAGATGGGGGGCCCGCTCGCCTCCCAGAACTTGGCTGCCGCGGTCTGTTCTGCGGTCCGCGCGGCGCTGTTCTTCGCCCCGAGGGTCTTGATCTCGTTGAAGTCGTGGGTCCAGGTCTCGCTCTTGAGCGAGGGCGGCGGGCCGGGGCGGAGCTGATCGGGCCGGCCGAGCACCCAAGGCCTGCGCTTCCCCCATTGCGTCATCACCGGCAGCGGCGTTGCGACGTAAACGGCAGGAGTGGTCAGCGGCTTCCACGTCTCCGGCAGGTTCGAGCCGTCGTCGGCGCACAAGGTCAGCACTCCTGCCGCGGCTTTCCCGCCGAGCGCGACGCCCGCCGCCTTCGCCGGGCTTTCCGGAACCGCGGCGAGCGCCGCGGCATACCAGGCCTCCACCTGCGCCTGTTGAGACGGCGTCACCGCGACGAGCGTCGATCTGGTCGCGGAAAGAACGGCCGCATCGATCGAGGCGCCTGGAGCCGGATCGAGCTTGAGGCGCGCGCCCGGAAAACGGCCGGTCACGGCATTGACCGCCTCGAAGACCGCGACCTGGACGATGGCTGCGGCGCGGTAGTTGGCTCCGTTGTGCGGGAGCTTTGCGGCGACGATGAAGTCAGCGGCCTTCGCATTCGCATCGGTGACGACGTCCGCGGCGGCCGCAGTCGAGGCGAGAAGAATGGACAATGCGATGGCATTGCGGCGAGCCGAACGCGAGAACGTCATGACAAGCCCCCCTTGCGAAGAATTCGATCTCCACCTAGACGATCTATCCAGGCCGCCGTCGATGCCCCTAACGTCGGAATGGAGAATTGCATCTCTGGCCGCCGTGAAGCAGGTCCGGGCTGCCCTCGTGGCGGCCGGTGGATTCTGCGGTCGCCGGTTTGAACCCGGCATTCTGCTCCACGTACAAGAGCCCGGCTCTCCTCAGGAATGTCCAAGGAGCCGGGCTCGTTTCTTGCCCGCCCCGACGGCCATCAGGCGCGCCACGTTCCCTTGCCGCATCCAGGCGATCACGGCTGCGCGCAAGGCGGCGTGCAGAGTGATGCCCTGTGCCTTGGCGCGCTTCTCGACTTGCCGCCAGACCGGCGCAGGGAAACGGATTGAGCGCGGCACTGTCGGCCCGGTTTCGGTGCCCTTCCGGGGCCGGCCGGGCGCGATGTGGAAGCGCCCCTCTGCCGCGATGCGCGCGGCGTACGGATTGCGGCGCAGCTTGACCTTCGTGAAGTCCAGCTCTGGCATCTCGCGCAGCGATGCGGCCGACGGCTCAGCGATCCTACGTGCCTTCTTCATAGCGTCTCCTCTCGTGCCTGGTGGCCAAACGAGCGCTGATGAGGCGCACAGTGTCCCGATCGATCTCGACGTGCACGACAAGTAACAGGCGGCGGCGGTTCGACTGCCCGAGCAGAATCAGCCGTTCCGGGTGCGCTTCATCCTCTGTGATGCCCGCGAGCGGGTCATCGAACACGGTCTCTGCCTCAGCGAACGTCACTCCATGCTTGCGGGCATTGGCGGCGGCTTTCTTGGCGTCCCAGGCGAAGAACACAGACAACGGTAACACTCTTGATGGGAGCTCGCAACGATAGGCGGCTCCCGTGCAGATCGACGGCAGGTTCCCAGGAGCGCGAACCCGAGCAGACTGACCTTCGCCTTGCCAAGGCAGCCGAGGCGGCAGCTAAAGCTTGAGGCCCGGCCCCAGGACGCCGACGAAGATCGCCGCGGCGACTGCCGAGCCCACGATCCAAGGCAGTGAGCGCGGGACCGATCGAGATTGGACAGACAGGGCGGAAGAGAGCATCGAAAGGTCTGGCGGCCTGCCCCCTCAGTTGCAGGGCGGGGACCAGTTGGGCTGGAAGTCACCGTAATTATTGATGTATTGCTGCGAGAAATCCCCGTAGGTCGGGTCGGACCGGTGGAAGAGGTCCCAGTCCTGGTCGATCTCGAACACGTAGGGGTTGGTGACGTTTTCGACGCCGGGCCGGCCGACCGCCATCAACGCGCGGCCCAAAGAGCCGTAGGGCGTCCAGTCGTACACCGGGTTGCCGTTCGCGTCCCGGTAGAAATGCGGGCTCCAGAACTGGATCTGCGCGGTCGGGCTGCCCGGCGGATCGGTGCGGCCCCCCTTGCTCTCGTCGCTCCAGTCGAAGGGATCGTGGGGCCCCTTGAAGTCGTGCGAGTTCCGGAAGTAGTCGAAGAACCGGACGCCGGCGGCGATGTTGCTCTGCAAGGGCGATCGGCTCCAGCCCGGCTCCCCCGGATCGTCGATGGCGCGGATGTACGCCAGCGACATCGCGATGTAGAGGTCGGAGTCCATCCCCATGAACAGGCGGCTCTCGTTCATGCCGTCGCCGGTGTAGGTGCCGCGGATGGCGTGCAACTCGCGCACGTGGGACAGCATCGTCCCCCCCAGCGCGTACTGCGGTGGAATGCCTTCGGGGACGAGCGCGCCGTGGTCGATCTCGTAGGGCCGCGCCAAGACGTAGAGGCTGAGCCGGTGCGTGATGGTGAGGAACACCTGCTTCTCGCTCCAGGAGAGCGAATTCCACGCCGCGCAGCGGGCGGCGCCGGGGAGATGGCCCGCGATCCAGCGATCGAAGAGCCGGATGCGGTCGGCCTCGAGCGCGGCCGGTCCGCCGCCGCTCGAGGAGATGCTGTTGTGCCAACCTCCGCCGCAGAAGCCGCCGCCCACCGAGCAGGGCGTGTTGCACTCGCTCTCGTCGGTGCGGACGTAGCCGAGGGTGTTGCCGCACCAGCACTCGCCGTACCACTGCGAGCCGGCGTAGGCATACGCCTGGCTGCGGCAGCGGTCGATGCAGGCCAACAGGCCGATGCCGCTCCCCTGGAACGCCGGGAGCGCGCGGTTCCAGTCGTCGGTGAAGCAGCCTTGATACCCTCTCGGCACTGCGACGGCGGCGCAGACGTTGCTCGAGTTACAGGTCTGGGGCGCAGCGCACGACCCGCAGTTCTGGCTGCCGCCGCAGCCGTCGGGGATGGTGCCGCAGTTCTTTCCCTGCGCAGCGCAGCTCGTCGGCGTGCAGGCCGGAACGCCCGTGGTGTAGATGCTGTTGTGCCAACCGCCGCCGCAGAAGCCGCCGCCCAGCGCGGAAAAGACGAGGGCGGTTCCGCTGCAGATGAACCAGTCCCCTTCGATCACCTGGGCGAAACAGCCGGATCCCATGCCGGCGGTTCCGGACGCCCAGACCGGGCCGCTTGCGCTGTAGACCACCGCGTTGCAGTCGCCCTGCATGACGAACTGGTCGGTGGGAAGGTCCAGGCCGGCCATGGTGGCCCAGATGGGCGTGCCACCCTGGTAGAGCACCAAGTTGTCGTCGCCCTGGTAGGCGAGTTGGGTGCTCCCGGCGGCGATTGACTGGCTGGGAGAGAGGCTCTCCCCTGCGTTGAGCCGGTCCGATCCGGCGAGGTTGCTGACCGTCGTCGCGTACGGCACGTCCGCTTGCGAAGTGCACGCGGCCGCGCAAAGCGCGAAGAGAGCGAGAACGGAATTCCCCAGACGATTCGGGCCCATCGTCGCCTCCGGAACGGGAGCATACGCCTTTTGTGGACGGAGGTGAGCGCTGCGCCCACCTGCGCAGGCGAGCGGCTTGAATGCGCCGCTGGCGGAATGCGCTCATGCGGGCCGCAAGCAACCGCGGCCGAGATCCGCGACCGGATGTCGGTAACATCGCCCCTGGATACCAACTGTTGACCGCCCGGTGTTCCGCTCCAGGCCCGAGTCGGCCTGGCTTCTGAGCCGACTACTTTCCCAGCCCGACGATCTGCCGCCGGTACAGATCGCCTTCGACCGTCTCCAGCATGCACTTTGCCAGCGCCCGGAAGGAAAGCTTCTTCGCCTCGGGCGGAAGGGCGCCCACCTTGGCGCGGTACCGCTCATCCCCCCCGGGGCCCAGCCAGACGGGCCGGACGATGGTCCACTCGAGCGGACTTTCCAGCACAGTCTTTTCCATCTGCCGCAGGTCCGTCATGTGGTGGCGGCCCAGCACGGAGAGGAACCGGGCGACGATGGTCTGGCCTGGAAACAGTCCCGCCGAAGAGAAGAGGACGAGCTTTCGCACCTTCGCCTGTTCCATCGCCACGATGGTGTTGGCGGCGAATTTCTCCATGGTCCAGGATCTCTTGCTCAGCGAGGTGAACACCTCGCGGGGCTTGGGGCCCAGCGCCGAAAACACCGCGTCGTGCCCTTGCATGGCCTCTGCCATTCTCTCGACGTCCGCCGGGCTGCCCTCGACCGCGCGGAGTCCCGCGCCGGTGGCCGCCAGCTTTTGCGGCGATCGCACGAAAGCGGTCACGGAGTGGCCCTTCTTCAGCGCCAAGTCCGTCAACTCCTTGCCGGTGCGTCCGGTCGCGCCCAGGATGAATAGACGCATGCCGTCCTCCTTGTTGGCCAGGAGCCTCTCAAATTACTTCACCACCCGCGTGCGACCAAGTGTCCCAGGGGGCAGTAGGTCGTGATGCTGCACGAGCAGATTCCAGCGTGGTTGCCCATCAAGAAAAAGCGAAGGCGCAAGAGAAAGTCTTAGAGGATCCTCCCACCGAATCAGTCGGCAGTGGAGATCGCATCGCGCGCGTTCCGGTGCGCGTTCCTCGAATCGCAGCCCTACCTGTTCGCGGTGTTCACGAACGACGAGGTGGCCCGTGTGGCGGCGATGGGGAGGCCCAAGACCTGAATCGCGCCTTGCCAAGGCGAAGGTCGCCGGTCCGCACGAGGGATTGACCTTTCCCGGTGTTGGCGGCAGATGACAAGCCGTGTGGACGTGCGGCCAATGCGGCGTCGGGTCGTGAACTGCGCCAACTGCGGCTCCGTCCTGGTCGGCAGGTTTTGCTGCGCGTGCGGGCAGGAGGCCCAGGCGCCGCCGCGATCGGCGTTCCGGTGGATCGCCGGGCAGGTCACCACCCTCGTCGGGTACGACTCGCGCCTGGGCCGATCGTTCGGGGCGCTGATCGCGCGGCCCGGATCGCTGACCGAGGCGTACCTGGGCGGGCGGCGCACCGCGCACCTGACGCCGCTCGCGCTCTACCTGCTTGCGGCAGGCGCTTTCTTCCTGCTGCATTCGTTTCGCCCGCTGGTGTCCTTCGACGTGAAGACGCGCGCGCTCGCCGGCGGGCTTGGCTCCATGCAGGTGGCAGGAACCCTCGATTCGGCCGAGATCGCGAAGCTGCAGGCGGCAGGCGTCTCCCTCGACGCCTTCGCCGAGCGCTTCCAGTCGGCGGCCACCGCGCTCCTGCCCGTGTTCCTCCTCCTCTCGGTGCTGCTCTTTGCCGGGCTGCTCGCGCTGCTGCACCGGCGGGCGCCGGCGGGTTCGGTCACCCATGCGGTGCTCGCGCTCCATTGGGGGGCGATCTTCATGCTCGTCGCGCTGGTCAGCCGCGCGGTTGCGCTCGCGGGTGTGCAGGCCGGCGCTTTCCGGGCGGTGTACTCCCTGGCTGTCCTGGCCTGGCTGGTCCTGGCGCTGAAGCGGGTCTACCGGATCGCGCTGCCGCGCGCAGCCGTCGAGGGCGCAGTGCTGCTGGCCGCCTTCTACGCGTTGCTCGGCCTCTGGCTGGCGTCGGTCTCGTCCCTGGCGCTGCGACTCAGCCTTGCGTGACGTCGCGGCCGATGGCTTCCTC
>VBLM01000474.1:360-3039 GCA_005879095.1 Deltaproteobacteria bacterium | reverse complement strand
CGCAAGCAGGAGGCGACGCAGGACCTGATCACGTTCGCGCGCGGCGGCGAGATCCTTTCGGTCGCGATGCAGGCTCTCGACGAGAAGTCGGGCGCGGCGGTGTTCGTCACCCGCACCGAGGGAGGCGTCCGATGATCGCGCGCTGGCGAAGACTTCGAAAAGCGGGCCAGTCGGGGCAGGCGCTGGTCGAACAGGGCGTGCTGCTGGCGACGCTGCTCGGCGGGCTCGCGGTCGGCGGCGTCTGGCTGATGAAGACGCACCCCGACATGATGAACGCGATCAACATCCACATCCGCGGGTATTACTTCATGCTCTCGCTGCCTTTCCCCTGATCGTCGACCCACGCAGTGGGGAAGGTCGAGTGGGCGCCGGTGCGGCCTGAACCGATCAGCTCGACCGTCTGACGCGGGCTCTGCGCCTTGATCAGGCCCCACAAGGGGACGCTCTTCGAGCGCCAGATACGGACGTCGCGCAGCCGGAGCGGTTCGGCCCTCTCGTAGACGCCGGCCTTGACCTCGATGCGCTCGGGCGCACCTTTCACTACCTTGCCGGGCGCCTTCCACAGCGGCTCGGGCATCGGAATCTGGTCGAGCGGCACCTCGATGGGCGCCTGCCCGAGGACGTACACGTACATGCGGTCGTAGTTGCGCGGGTCGGACGGGTCGCCGTGGACGCGCAGCTTGATGGCGGAGGCCATTCCGTCGCTGTTCACGCCGGCTTCCTCCATCCAGTACCAGCCTTTCTCGAGCGCCGGCGGGAGGATCGAGAAGCGCACGCGCGTGTCGCTCTGACCCCTGGTGCGGACGATGTATTCGACCCACGAGCCCGCCTGCGTGTCGGGCGGGCCGAGCGCTTCGGCAAGCGCGGCATCGCCGAGGATCGGCGGAGCCGGAGCGACCGCTGCTGCGAGGAAAAGCGCGAGAATCACGCACGCCAGCGTAGCGCACGAGGGCGATTCCGGCACAATGCGATCGTGATCCGGCTCGCCTATCTCGCCGCGTACGCCGTGCTGGCCGCGCTCGGCGAGGCGCTGGTGGCCCGCCCTGCCCTGCTCTGGCTGCGCGGCCAAGGACTCCTCGAGGCGGCGTTGCCCTGGAACGTCCCGCTGGGCGGATTCGCCCTGCTCTGCGCCGCCCTGGTGGCTCTCACGACCTTGTGGCTGGCTTCGGATGCCGCCCTCGGACGTCGGCCGCGCGTGCCGCAGCACGCCGCGTTCCTGCTCCTTCTGGCCGTCTGCTTCGGCGTCCGCTCGTGGGCTCGTGACCCGCAGCCTCCGCGTGATCCGGCGCCCGCGCTGCTCGACGGCCTGCGCGCCGCCGCGGCCGAGCTCGATCGGGACTATCGCGGCGCGTATACGCCCGACGCGGGCCAGCTCAACTCCGCGCTCGCGCAGGTCACGCCGCCCGGTTATCTGCGGCTCGGCCGCAGCATTCCGCTCCACGCGCGTGTGCTCTCGGGCGCCGATGGGCCGCAGCTTTCGGAGCTGCCCGGCGATCAGCCGGGCACGATCTACGTCGCGCTCTCGAAAGATCGCACCGGCGCCTGGATCACCGCTCTCGGCCTGCGCGGCATCCTCAAGCTCACCTCCGGCAAACCCGCGCTGGTCGAAGCCCACGCCGGCACGCACTCGCAGCCGGGACGCGACCCGCTGGTGCCGATCTACCCGGGCATGCGAGGCCTCACCGGCCCACGTTAAATGTCGAGATTCGTGGCGTCGAGGGCGTGCTTCTCGATGAACTCGCGCCGCGGTTCGACGGCGTCGCCCATCAAGGTGGTGAACATCAGCTCCGCTTCGGCCATGTCGTCGGCGTGCACCTCGAGCAGCGTGCGGCGAGCCGGGTCCATGGTGGTGGACCAGAGCTGCTCCGGGTTCATCTCGCCCAGACCCTTGTAACGCTGGATCTCGAGGCCCTTCGAGGCCGCGCGCTTGACCATCTCGACCAGCTCGATGGGCGTGGAAGCGCTCTGCCCCGCGCTGTCGCCCTTGACCGCGAGCTGGTACGGCGCGCTCCCGAGTTGGGCGAACTCGCGCCGCAGCCGGGCCAACTCGGCGAAGTCCGGACTGCTCAAGAGCACGTGGTCGACGGCCGTCTCGCGCGTTGCGCCGTTGTGGCCCATCCGGACCATGACTTTCTGGCAGCCGTGCTCGGGATCGTCGAGCACGTCCATCACCAGGGTCTCGTTCGGATTCGCCGCCGCCAGCGCCTGCTTGAGCACCATCGCCTGCACGGCGAGGTACGACGGATCGCGCAGCGCCTGCGCGTCGATCTGTGTCGACGCGAGGATCGCGTCCACGACGCGCCCGTCGCGGCGCTTGTCGATCTTGTCGAGCAGCCGCCGGTACTGCAGCACCTTGTCGAGCAGGCCCTTCAGCTTCTCGCCCGAGATCTCCTCGCCGCCCTGCCCGGAAACCATCGCACCCTCGGTGCCGAGGGTGAGCAGGTGTGCGTCGAGCGCGCCGTCATCCTTGAGGTACAGCTCCTTCTTGCCCTTGGCGACGCGGTAGAGCGGCGGCTGCGCGATGTACAGGTGGTGCTTCTGCGCGCCGTCGTCCATCTTGCGCGCGACCACGTCGTGCATCTGCCGGTAGAAGAAGGTCAAGAGCAAGGTGCGGATGTGGCTGCCGTCGACGTCGGCGTCGGTCATCAGAATGATCTTGTGGTACCGCAGCTTGCCGAT
>VBLM01000474.1:0-334 GCA_005879095.1 Deltaproteobacteria bacterium | reverse complement strand
TCTTGCCGCGCAGCGGAAGGATGGCCTGCGTGCGCCGGTCGCGGCCCTGCTTGGCCGAGCCACCTGCCGAATCACCCTCGACGATGTAGAGCTCGCACTTTTCGGGGTCGCGCTCCTGGCAGTCGGCGAGCTTGCCGGGCAAGGACGCCGAGTCGAGCGCGCCCTTGCGCCGGACGGTCTCGCGCGCCTTCCGGGCCGCGATCCGCGCGCGGGCCGCGTCGGCCACTTTCGCCAACACCCGCTTGGCGATGGCCGGACTCTGCTCGAAATACGCCGTCAACTTGTCGCCGACCAGCGTCTCGACGATGCCTTTCGCCTCGGTGTTGACCAGCTT
>VBLM01000476.1 GCA_005879095.1 Deltaproteobacteria bacterium | reverse complement strand
CCTCGTGCACCCACGCCTGCACCTGCCGTTCGAAGACGTGCTCGTAACCGTAGTCGTTTCCGATCGCGGTGACGGCCGAGGTGTCGGTATGCAGCGCCAGGGCCTTGAGCGGCCCGCGCTCGCGCAGATAGCGGCCCATCAACTCGGCGGCGATGTGCTGCGCATCCGCGGCCGAGCCGCCGTTGCCGAAGAGCACGATCTTTCCGCCCTCGCGGACGGCGGTCGCTACCCGGGCCGCCAGGGTCGCGATGCCAGCGCACAATTCGTCGCTCCACCGGCTCTTGACGGCGATCGTTTCCGC
>VBLM01000475.1 GCA_005879095.1 Deltaproteobacteria bacterium | reverse complement strand
CTACCCTTGCCGGCGAATGCGCCTTGCCGCCCGTAAGCAGCACGAGCAGCCGTAAGACTACTGACATCCGGCCAGGCTGGGCGAAACTTCACAACTGCGCGGCGCGCACCCAGAATTCAGGCTGGAGGCGAGACGCATGGAATCCATCAAACAGGCGCTGGGCGGCGGGCTGGGCGACGAACTGGTGCGCCTTCTGCGCGCGGTGGAGCAGGGTGACCACAACTCCATCGACGGCTCGGCGGCGCTGTCGCACTTCGAGCGGCTGACTGCCTCGCTCGCGCCGCAGGAATTCATCGAGACCACGCGCGAGGCGCTCGCGTATCTCTCGCGGCCGCAGCGGCTGGCGTTGGGCGAGCTGCTCCAGGCGCGGGCCCGCTACACCGACCTGAATACGCCGGGCCTGATGAAGCAGGGCCTGCAGGATCCGGGCGAGATCGCCATCGCGCTGGAGAGGCTGCACCGGGAAGACCCGTCGCTGGTCGTGCAGCTGCTCGGATCGGAGTTCCGCGACCTTCCGGTGATGAAGCTGACGCTGGCCGCGCTCGCTTCGGTGGCCGCCACGCGCGCGGTCCGGCCGCCGCTCAGGTAGCGTGCTTCGAGCAGCGCTCGGTCCACGGGCGCTCGTCCAGCACGGCCGGCGGCAGCTCCTCGCCGCAGACCGCGCAGCGGCCGAATCGGCCGGTATCAGCGCGCTTGATCCCGCGATCGATCAGCTCGAGAAACCGCCGCAGCCGCAGCTCCTTGTCGGCCGTGCCCAGCTCGGGGATGCCGGCGAAGTCGACGTCCTTCCCGGCGAGCACGTCCTCCAGCTGTTTCGCCACATCGGCGCCCTTGGCGAGAAGCCTCCGCTTCCACTCGCGCACTTTGGGATCGTCGGCCATGTGTACAAGGTGTACACCCGGTACACATGTTCCGCTCCTGGAACGCCACCTGCCCGCGCGGCGCCGAGCCTGCGCTGGAAGGCGAGCTGCGCGCGCTGGGCGCGAAAGGCGTCCGGCCGGGGCAGGGCATCGTCCGCTTCACCGGCGAGCGGGAGATCGCCCTGCGCGCCTGCCTCGATCTGCGGACGGCGCTGCGCGTGCTCGAGCCGGTCGGCGAGTTCGCCGCCGTCACCGCCGACGAGCTGTACGCGGGCGCACAGCAGCTCCCGTGGGGCGAGCTGATCTCGAAAGGGCAGACAATCGCCGTAGCGGCGAGCGGCCGCGCCGAGGCCCTGACGAATACCCACTTCGTCGAGCAGCGGCTGAAAGACGCCGTGGTCGACGTGCTGCGCGATCGGCACGGCTTCCGTCCCGACGTCGATCCGCGCGCACCCGACGTCTTGATCGTCGCGCATCTGGGGAACGGCCAGTGCAGCGTTTCGATCGATCTCGCCGGCGAGCTGCTCTCGAACCGCGGCTACCGCGTGCGCACCGTCGAGGCGCCGCTGCGCGAGGCGCTGGCGGCCGCGGTCGTCCTCTATTCCGGCTGGGACGGCACCACGCCCGCGCACGATCCCGTCTGCGGCTCGGGCACGCTGGCGATCGAGGCCGCGCTCTTCGCCGCCCGCAGAGCGCCTAACCAAAAACGCCGCCTCGCCTGCGAACGCTCGCCAGACGATGCGCGAATCGTCGCCCGCCTCCGAGAAGAGCTCGCCGCGCGGGTGGTCAACACGCCGCCGATCTTCGCGTCCGATCGCGACGCCGACGCCGTCGAGGCCACGCGCGCCAACGCTCGCGCGGCGGGCGTCCAGCTGCGCATCGAGCAGGCCGATGTCCGCCAAATCAAGCCGATGGACCCGCCCGGCCAGCTCTTCCTCAACGTGCCGTACGGCGAGCGCCTCGAAGCCGGCGGCCGCAAACAGCTCAAGACTTTCTACCACCAGTTGGGCGACGCCCTCCGCGGCCTGCCGGGCCACCGCGCCACAATCCTCAGTGGTAACGAGGACTTCGAGAGCGCGTTCGGGGTCCGCCCGCGCGGCCCGCGGCGCGTTCTATGGAACGGGCCGCTCCGCTGCGCGCTGCTCGGCTACGTCTTTTGACCGGTGGCGCAAGGCGTCAAACCGTGCGGAAATCGAGGACATGCTGCTCGCAGTCCTTCTCCTCGCGCCCGTGCTCACGCGCGGACCGATTCTCGTCGGCGTCGCCTCCGAATCGGCGTACGTCGTCTGGCAGACCTCGGAGAGGCAAGCCAACGGGACCGTCCGCATCGGCTCCGCGCCGGGCAACTATCCCGGCAGCGCTCAGGACGCGAGCTACACCGAGACGCACCACGTGCAGTTGACCGGGCTCCTGCCCGCGACCACCTACCACTACGCGATCGACAGCGACCCGCAGGCGCAGGACTCGACCTTCACCACCGCGCCCGCCGGGCTGGCGCTGACGCCCATCCGCTTCATCGTCTACGGCGACAGCCGCACCAACACGAGCGACCACCAGTCGGTGGTGAACGCGATCCGGCAGGAGCCGAACATCTCGTTCCTGCTCCACACCGGCGACATGGCGCAGAACTACCCGTTCTCGCAGGAGTGGGACACGTTCTTCCAGGTCGAGCACGATCTGTTGCGCTCGACGCCGCTCTTCCCGACCATCGGCAACCACGAGACGCTCGACTCGCTCTACACCTGGGGCCTGTACTTCTCGCCGCCGCGGTTCAACCCGGATTCGGGCGGCAGCGTCCGCTACTACTCGGCCGACTGGGGACCGGTGCACCTGGTTTCACTCGACACCTTCGACCAGACCGGCCCCGCGGTCGACCCGAAGCTCGACACCATCTCCGACGCGCAGCTGGAGTGGATGAAAGCCGACCTCGACGCCGCGCGCGCGAAGCGCCAGACGATCTTCATCTCGCTGCACCACGGAGCGGTGAGCCACGCCGTCGGGCCGAACGCCCAAGGCGGGTCCGAGTTGATTCTCAACGAGGTCATTCCCGAGCTCTCGGCGCGCCACGTCACGGCGGCGTTCGCCGGCCACGATCACATCTACGAGCGCGGCTGCACATTCGGGGTCGACTACTTCGTCGCCGGCGGAGGCGGGGCGCCGCTCTATCCGGTCGCCGACGGCGGACTGCCGTCCAGTGTCCTCTCCCTGCATTCCACGCTCGCGTATAGCGTCATCACCGTCCAGGGCGCGAGCGTGAGCGGGGTGACGAAGAACCCGCACGGCGTCCAGATCGATTCGTTCGTCCTGCCCTCGCCCGGCTGCCAGAGCGATGCGGGTGTCGACGACCCGGCGCCCGACGCCGGCCAGCCCGACGCCGGCGCAACCGGCACCACGACCACGGGGGCGCGCGCCTGCGGCAGCGCCGGCGCCGCGACGCAGCGCCGGCGCCGCGAC
>VBLM01000065.1 GCA_005879095.1 Deltaproteobacteria bacterium | reverse complement strand
CGATCAATGGCAGGCGCATCCAGAAGTTCAGGCCGCGTGGCGAGCTGAACGCGGGGGAGCTGGCCGACTACCGTCCATCCGGCTATCCCGACGTCACTCTCAAGCACTACGACCCCAGGTCCACGAGCGAGGACGAGGACTAGCATTGCAACCGGCGGCCGGGAACGACGAAGCTCCCGGCCGCCGCTGCCAGGACAAAAGGTGACTCCTCAATGACAGGACGCCGCGGGATCCCGGCTGCGCTCTTCCTCGTCGCCGCGACGGCGAGCGCGCACGAATTCAAGCTCGAGAGCTTGATGAACGCGTTCGTCAAGCTCGACCCCCGCGAGGCCCACCTCGTCATCCGGCTGCCGCTGCACGTCACCAGGACGGTCAAATTTCCCGGGAACGGCGCTGTGATCGATCTGGCCAATGCGGGCCCCGCCATGCAGCGGGCGCTCGAAGCCCTGGGACACGACGTCACGCTCTGGGAGGACGGCCGGCTGCTGGTCGCCGCGAGCGCCATCGGCCGGCTGTCGCTTCCCTCGGACCGGTCATTCGAGCGCTACGAAGACGCCGTCGCACACGTCGCGCAGCAGCCCGCCTTGGATACCGGCATCTATCTCGATCAGGGTTATCTCGACGCCCACCTCACCTACGCCATCAACTCGCCGGGCTCGCATTTCTCGATCCGGACCAGGGTCGCCCCCGAGCTGAAGGACTACCTGAAGCTCGCAGTCCGCTATCTGCCGCTCGGCGAGGATGGCCGGGCGATGGTGATCACCAGCCGCTCCGGCAGGGTCGCGCTCGACCCGGCTTGGTACCAGGCGGGAGCGGGCTTCGTGGCGCTTGGAATCGGACACATCCTGAGCGGCGCCGACCACCTGCTCTTCCTGCTCTGCCTGGTGATTCCCTTCCTCCGCCTGAGGCAGGTCATCGGGATCGTCACCGCCTTCACGGTTGCGCACTCGTTCACGCTGCTCGGCTCGGCGTACGGGTTGGCCCCTGGCGGAGAGTGGTTCCCGCCCTTCGTCGAGACGGCGATCGCGGCATCGATCGTCTACATGGCGCTGGAGAACATCGCCGGCGCGAACCTCCGCCGGCGCTGGCTGATCACGGGACTCTTCGGCCTCGTC
Organism: Deltaproteobacteria bacterium; assembly: GCA_005879095.1. Lineage (GTDB taxonomy): Bacteria > Myxococcota > Myxococcia > Myxococcales > 40CM-4-68-19 > 40CM-4-68-19. Next base: position 1,187 of record VBLM01000065.1, on the reverse strand, counting down.
CACGGATTCGGTTTCTCGTATGGGCTGAAGGAAAATCTCCAATTCGCGGGGCGCCATCTCCTGGTCTCGCTCTTCTCCTTCAACATCGGGATCGAGATCGGCCAGATCGCGGTCCTCTGCGTGATGCTGCCGGTTCTCGCCCTCCTCCGCCGACACGCGCTCGCGGACCGGGTGGGAGTGATCATCCTCTCCGCGCTCGTCGCGCATACCGGCTGGCACTGGATGATCGATCGCGGCGAGATCCTCTGGCAGACCGAATGGCCGCGGCTCGACGCGGCCGCGCTCGCGACGCTTGCGCGCTGGGTCGCCGGCGTGCTCGTCGCTGCAGCAGCAGGGAGACTGCTCGCGCGATGGTGGGGCCGGCGGGTCGAGGCAGGCAGCGGCGAATCGACGGGAGCGACAAGCCCCGGCGCTCACCCTGCGACGTAGGACCGCCTCATTTCACCCCCTCTTGAACGCGTTGCCGCCTGACGACCGCGAGGTCCAGATTCTTGCGCGCCTCGGCTGAGGCCGGCTCGATCTCCAACGCCCTGCGAAAGTGCGCGGTCGCTTCTTCGAGGCGCCCGTTCCCGGCCAGCACGCTCCCGAGGTTGTTGTGCGCTTCGGCGTATTCCGGCTTGAGATCGACCGCCTGCTGGAAGTGGAACAACGCCTCGCCGGTTTGCCCGTGTTGGGCGAGTACGACCCCGAGGCCGTTGTGGGCCTCGGCATACTCGGGACTGAGATCGAGCGCTGTGCGCAGATGAGCGACCGCCGGATCGATGCGGCCCTTGCGCAGGAGAGCCATCGCCAGGTCGTAGTGGATGCCGCCGTTGCCAGGATCGCTCTCCAGGGCCTGGCGGTAATGGGCAATCGCCGAATCGATCTCGCCGCGGCCAGCGAGAATGAAACCGAGATTGTCGTGCGCCTCCGCGTAGTCGGGTTTGAGCTGCAGCGCCCTCTCGAGCAGGCCGGCGGCTTCGTCTCTCGCTCCGCGCGCCATCAATGAAACCGCCAGGTTGTTGCAGGCCAGCCAGCACTCGGGGTTGGCCCGGATGGTCGCGCGATAGAGCGTTTCGACATCGGCGTAGAGATGGCTCTGTTTCCAGGTCAGAACGGCCAGCGCCGAGAGAATGGCCAGGCTCGAGCCGTACCGCAGCGGCCGGCGCGGCAACAGGCGGGTGATGCCTGCGGCGGCCAGCGCGATC
>VBLM01000066.1 GCA_005879095.1 Deltaproteobacteria bacterium | reverse complement strand
TCGATGAAAGATCCGGTGCAGCTCCTCCGTATCAAGATGCTGTGCGCGGGCGCGCTCAACCTCGCAGCAGCGGCGATCTTCGGAGAGCGCGTGCAGGGCATGCGGGTCGCGGCGGGCGCGCTGCTGCTCGGGTCGCTCAGCTACGGGCTGAGCTTTCTCCTTTATACGCGCGCGCAACGTGTTCTTGGCGCGGCGCGTCAGGGCGCGCTCTTCGCGGTGGCTCCGTTCGCCGGCGCGGCGCTCGCGATTCCGCTCCTCGGCGACAGGGCCAGTCTTTCCGATCTCGCCGGCGCCGAGGTGATGGCGGCCGGCGTGCTGGTTCTCGCCCGCGCCCGCCACGGTCATCTCCACACGCACGCGCCGCTGACCCACGAGCATCCGCATGTCTCCGACGCGCACCACAAGCATCGCCATTAGCGAAAAGGACGGACATCGCAATTTCGATCCTCGTCGCCGGACACTACTGCCATGACACGCTGCTCAGCAACGCCGGGACACATCGGGCGTTGGGCGGATCGGCGGCGTACGCATCGGCGATCTTCGAGGCCCTGCACGAGCCGTATGAAGTGGCGGCCAAAGTGGGGGCCGACTTCCTGTATATGACGCAGGTCAAGCGGCCCCCTCGCGTCGTGGCCGGGCGGACGTCCAGCTTCGTCGACGACTACCGCTCGGGCCAGCGGCGCGAGCGCGTCGAGTCGGTGTGCGAGCCGCTCCATCCCGAAGACTTACAGGGCTCGTTCGACGTCGGGCTGGCGTGCGCCGTCTCCTGCGAGGTGACGCCGGCGACGCTCGCGCGCATCCGCCAGATCTGCCACATCACGATGGCCGACGCGCAAGGGCTGTTGCGCGAGATCACGCCGGACGGCGCGGTCGTTCTCAAGCCGCTGCACCCCGGCGCGCCGGCCTGCCTCGACTACCTGAAGGCGAGCCGTACCGAGGCCAAACTGCTCGATATCGACGCGCTGCGTCAACAGCTCACGCTGCTGATCACGGACGGCCCGCGCGGCTGCACCATCGTCACGCGCTCCGCCGAGACACACGTGCCGGCATTTCCGGCCGACGAGAAAGACCCGACCGGCGCGGGCGACTGCTTCCTCGCCGGATTCGCGGTCGGCATCGCGCGCGGCCTCGACGCACCTCGGGCCGCGCGCATCGGCGCCTATTGCGGCGCCCGCGCCGTCGAAGTCATCGGCGTGCCCCGCCTCACACCCGATCAAGCTCGCGAGGCCCTCTTATGAAACTTCAGAGCGTTAGAACCTGCCGGCGACCGCCGCGAGCTGCACGCCACTGACGTCGGACGCCGCGTTGTTGCGATCGGATACGGCGCGGGTCACGGTCTTGGGCTGCGTGGTCGAGTCGTAGATGCCGAAAGCAGCGCCGGCGAGGATGCCGATGCCCGCGCCGACCATCAGATCCCGCTGCCAGTTGTTGCCCTGGTCGATCAGCGTCACCGCGCCGCCGATCAGCGCGCCGGTGAACCCGCCGAAGAGCGCGTCGGTGGCGATGATGGCTGCGGAGCTGCGGCCGGTCGGTACCGTCTCGACGCCGGTCGTGGTCGTGTCTACGGCCACGCGCGGCGGCGGGTTCGGATCGTTCGGATTGACCACCACCTGTGTGGAGGGCGGGGGCGGATTGGTCTGCGTCGTCACCGTCGTGCTCGGCGGTGGCGGCTGCGGCTGCGTCTGCACGGTGGTCGTCGTCTGGCCGAAGGCCGGAAGTGCGATCGCGCTCAAAGCGAGGAGAAGCGTCTTCATGGAGTGGCTCCCGGGCTGATGGTCCTGCCCCGGTACAGTTTGCCCTCCGTAACACTGCGACAATCCTTGACAGGCTGGAGGGCGGCCTGGCGGGCGCAGGGCACTCCGGCCGCGTCCCGTGTAGGATTGCCGCATGGTCCTGGTCGCGTTGGCCCTGCTTGCGGCGCCGCCGAAGATCGCGGTGCTCGACGCGCGGACCGGTCCCGGCGTCGACCCGGCGATGGGTCCGTATCTGGCGCAGATTCTTGCCAAGGAGGTGCAGTCGCGCACCGGCGCCGCGCCGCTCCTGTCGGCGGACGTCACGGCGATGCTCGGCTTCGAGCGCAACAAGCGGATGCTCGGGTGCAGCGAGGAGGACTCGCAGTGCCTGGCGGAGATCACCGGCGCGCTCGGCGTGCAGGAGGTGCTGGCGTCGTCGGTTGCCATCGCCGGCGGCCGTTATCTGGTGTCGATGTCGCTGCTCGATCCGCGGCACGCGCGGCCGTTGAAACGGACGGCGGAGAGCGCGCCGATCGACCACGACGCGCTGCTGCTGGTCGTGCGCAGGTCGGCGTGGGAGATCTTCGGCGGCCCCGAGCCGGTCATCATCGCGGCGGCGGCGCCGGCTCCGTCCTGGCGCCCGACGCGGCGCACCTGGGCAGTGGTGGCCGGCGGCGGCGCGCTCGCGCTCGGGGGCGCCGGCGCGATCGTGGGCGCGAACGCGCTCTCACAGGCGCATGCAGGGTCGCCGACCGCGCTTGCGCGCGCACACCTCGCGGACGGCCTGTTTGCAGCCGCGGTACTGGCCGCCGGCGCCGGAGCGTATCTATGGTTCGCAGGCGGTCCGCCGGCGGCCGTGGCGGTGCTTCCCGCAGGCGTGATCGTGGCGGTGGCATGGTGAGGGCGCTCGCCATCTGCCTTCTCTCGGCGGGCTGCACGCTGGTGGTCGACCACGAGCTTTCGAAGCA
>VBLM01000473.1 GCA_005879095.1 Deltaproteobacteria bacterium | reverse complement strand
CATTTCGCGCACGCGGGCCGCGATCTGCTCCGCAGAGAAGAGCACTTCCAGTTCTTGCGCCAGCTTCATCTCGAGGCCTCACACATACGCGTTGTTCATGATTTCGCCGAAGCCGCCGCCGCCCGGCACGATGTACTGGTGCTCGTTCAAGCCGCGCTCGCGCTCCCAGTGCGTGCCCGGGACGGTGTCGAAGACGTCCTCCGGCGAGAGGCCGCGGTCGACGCGCAGCGCGTAGACGATCGCTTCCGGATGCGTAGTCGTCACGCGCTTGAGGTATTCGGGCGTGACGATCAGGTTGGCGGCGATGATCTTGCGCGGGTTTCCCACCACGTCTTCCTTGTACGCGTCGATGGCGGTGCACATGCTGCCGCCGGTCGCGCCCATCGGGTCGGGGAAGAGGAGGATCGCGTCGTCGACGTCGCCGCCGATCTTGGAACCCGAAATCCGCGCTCCGATCACTTTCTCGGCCTCGTCGAGCACACGCGCCATGACGAAATGGTCCTGCCGCACCAGTCGCGGATCGAGGAGCGTGTTCAAGAAATCGTACGTGATCTGCGACGGCAGCGTCCCCGCGCGCGCGATGTTGACGGTGACCGCGCGCACTTCCGGATCGATCGTCTCGCCGTGGAAGACCGCCTGCGGCGTGGAATCGATCATCCGCGTCGGCGTGGCGGTGGGGCGCCGCGGAAACTCGGTGTTGACGATGGCCCGCAGCATGTCGCGATACAGCACGCCGACCAGCGTGTTGATCTCGGGCTGATACGTGCCCTTGGCGCACAATTTCGCCAGCTGCGTCAGCGCCAGCGGGTCGGCGAGGATGTGGACGCTGGGCCCGTAGCGGTGTTCGAGCTGCGGCGCGCGGAACCCGATCTTGTCGTAGGTGTGGTCGCGCATGGGCTTACCCTCCGTTGCGAAGGAACGGCAGCAGCTCCTGCTGCGCTGGAGTGGTGCCCGGCTGCGGCTCGGGCGAGAAGTGGTCGCGGCAGCGCGGCTCGTACGCGCCCTGCGCGCCGACATGGACGCGATCTTCGGAAGCGACGATGCGCTGGCTGCGGCTCGCCGGCTGGCCGCAGACGACGCAGATCGCCAGCTCCTTGGTGATGTATTCGGCCTCGGCAAGGAGCTGCGGCATCGGGTCGAACGGCTGGCCGCGGTAGTCCTGATCGAGGCCCGCAACCACCACGCGCAGTCCGCGGGTGGCGAGGTCCTTCACGATCGGAACGATCTCGGGGCCGAGGAACTGCACTTCGTCGATCCCTACTACCTCGACGTCGGGTGTGAGTTTCGTCAGTACATCGGCCGCTTTCTCGATCACGGTCGAGACCATCTTCTGCTGCGTATGGCTGACGACCGCCTCGGGATCGTAGCGGCTGTCGACGCGCGGCTTGAAGACCTGGACCTTGCGCTTGGCGATCACCGCTCGCCGCAGCCGCCGGATCAGCTCCTCGGTCTTGCCGGAGAACATCGGACCGCAGATGACTTCGATGGTGCCCATGTTCAGCGCGCTGCCGCCTTCCGGGAGAGAAAGCGGATCCAGAGGTCGGCGTCGACGCCGTCCTTGCCGGGGCGGGCCTCGAAGAGCGCGTCGCGCAGGTCGGCGGCCCGTTCGGCGAAGAGACGCGATCCGGCGCCGGCGATGCCGCCCTGCTCGGTGCCGGCGCGCTCGATCGATTTGACGATGCCGGCGATGTTGACCCACAGGTTCTGCTGGCCCGGCACCTGGAATCCCTGCACGCCGATGCGCTTCAGCTCCTGGCCGAGCGTCGTTCCGGAGGGCGCGAGCACGCGGGCGAGAATGCCGAGGTTTATCGCCGGCTTTTCGGCGGGCCTTTTGGACTTGATCGCGGCCTGCGCGCCGTCGCCGACGCGGTAGTACTGCGCGCCGTTGACCTCGGCGCGATCGTTGTCGGGGTTGGCGGCCATCACGCGATCGAGCGCGGTCTTGATCGCCTGCGGGTTCGCCAGCTGCGCCGTGACGAGGAACGACGACTGGTCGAGCGAACCGACCTCCTCGCCCATGATCGCTTCGATCAGCGACGAGGCGTCGAGGTAGACCGCGATGCCGACGTTGCCGGCGAACGAAGGCACAAGGTCCTTTTCCACGTCGAGCCCGGTGGCTTCCTGGATCCGATCGCGCAGGCGGCCCGCGTCGGCCGCCGACATCCGCGACAGCTCGCGCCAGAGCGCTTCCGGCGCTCCGGAGAAACGCAGGTACGCGGAGGCTCCGGAGGGTAGCTTCGAAGCCAGATCGGGCGGCTCCTTGAGCGGCTTGAACGCGGCCACCAGCTGATCGCCGGTCAGGTTGCGCAGCTGCGTCCACATCCGGATCTGCAGGACGTCCGGGTTCTCCAGCACCGCGAAGGCGTTGGAGCCGAGCTCGCTCGAGAAGCGCATGCTCTGGCTGTCGGGCGAGCGCGAGAAGAAGACCGCGTCGCCGTTCCCGGTGTGACGCTGTGCGTTAACGAATCCGGGATCGACGGCGAGGCCCTTGTCAGCCGGGAGCGCGGCTGCGGTGCGCAGCGAGAGCAGCGGATCGCTGCCGCCCGCGGTGCGGATGTAGAGGTAGCCGTAACGCTGGACGACCGCGACCTTGTCGCCGGCGGCGCTCTGGCCGAGCACGACCGGGGTTCCGTCGGGCAGCTTCGCGTCGCTGAGCTGGAAGGGGCCGGCGCCGAAACGACCGACGCCGCGCGGACTGGAGAGCAGCCGGCGCGCGGCGGCGAGGGCCTTCGCGTCGTCGAGCGTGCCGACGGCGAAGACGAGCGCTTCCGGGTCCTGCGGAACGGTGAAGAAGCCGGCGCCCTTGTCGGGGTCGAAGCCGTTCGCTTCGGCCGCCTTGGCATCGAGGGCGTCGAAACCGGCGGCGTCGCTGACCGTGCGGGCGACCTCGTCGAAGAAGGCGCCGAGCGAGAGCTTGCCGGCGATCTCGCGGTGCAACGCGACCTTCTTCCACGGCGCCGGCAGCATCAGGGCGGCGCGGACGTCGCCCGGGACGGCCATCGGCACCGTGCGGCGCGCTGCGACGACGTGCGTGCGGGCGGTCCGCGTCGTGGCGTCCTTGTCGCGGATGGTTTCGACGATGGTGTAGACGCCCGCCCGCGGAAACGCGTGGGTGACCTGCATGCCGGTGGCTTGCGTGCCGTCGCCGAAGTCCCAGACGACCTCGCTGCCTTCGGGGACTGCTTCCCGCTGGCCGAACGCGATTGGAACCGCAGCGTAGGCGGCGCGGTCCGCGCCGGGGTCGGGCGCGACCCGCTTGATGCACGACGAAGCGAGCAGGAACGCTGCGCAGAGCAGAAAGCGATTTCGCATGGCCGCTGTCGTTTACCACACGGCGGGGCGGCCGCCTGCTGCAGTTGACAGGCCTCGCCGGGCCCGTTAGTTGTTTCAGAAGATTTTGAAGGTTCAGGAGCGAGGATGACTCCGGCCGGATTGCTCGAGCTCCAGGAAGCGGCGGCCAGGCCCGAAGCGCGGCCCTCGGCGGCGCAGCTCCTGCCGGGCGCGCAGGCGGCGGAAGGCATTCCCCGGCTGGAGAAGCTGCTGGTTTCCGCGGCGGCGCGGGCCCCTCGCGAGCTGGCGGGAGCGGCGGTCGATCTGCTGCGCGCGGGCGGAAAGCGCGTGCGACCGCTGCTGGTGCTGCTCTCGGCGCGGGCGGCGGGAGGGCACGCGCGCGGGCGGGTGAAGCTCGCGCTGGTGGCGGAGCTGGTGCACTCGGCGACGCTGCTGCACGACGACGTAATCGACGACGGTTTGACGCGCCGCGGCCTGCCAGCTCCGCGGATCACGTACGGAAATGCCGTGTCGGTGCTCTCCGGCGACTGGCTGCTGGCGGCGTCTCTGGAGTTGGCGCTTTCGTCGCGGGCGCCGGGTGCGGTCGAAGCCCTGGTGCGGACGCTGCGCTTGCTGGTGGAGGGCGAGGCGCGGCAGATCGGACTGCGCGGATC
>VBLM01000472.1 GCA_005879095.1 Deltaproteobacteria bacterium | reverse complement strand
GAGCGCGGTCCCTTGCTGACGCCGACGGCCATTGCCATGGCTACTTCCCGCCCTTCAGCTCTTCGGCGGCCAGCGAGATGCCCTTGAGCTTCGCCTTGGAGGCGAGGTTCATCACCGGCCGGACCTTGCCGTACTCGGTCTCCATGTCGGCCTTGAGCATCATCCGCTTGCCCGGCGTCTCGGCTACGCCCTTCATCGCGGCGAGCAGCTCTTCATTCGTGGCCGGCTGCTTCTCCTGCTCGACGTAGACGCTGCCGTCCTTGGTGACGCTGATGAACGCCGGCTCGACCTCGCCCTGCCCCGTGACGGCGTGCTTGGCCTTGGGCAGATCCACGCTCTTGCCGCGCTGGAGCATCGGCGTCACCACCATGAAGATGATGAGCAGCACCAGCACGACGTCGACCAGCGGCGTGATGTTGATGTCCGAGCGGACCCCGCCCTTGCTGCCGACGTCCATTCCCATCGGTTACGCCTTCATTCCCGGCTGCTGCGGCGGCTTGAGCGCGCCCGGGTTCGTGAGCGGCTCGTCGAACCGGCCTTCCTTGAGGAAGAAGTCGACCAGCTCGTTCGAGGCGTCGGCGATGTCGACGGTCATCTCTTCGACCCGGTTGGTCAGGTAGTTGTACATCATCAGCGCCGGGATCGCGACGAGCAGGCCGAAGGCGGTGGTGATCAGCGCCTCGGAGATACCGGCCGAAACCGATGCCAGACCGCCCGAGCCCGACGCAGCCATCAGCTGGAAGGCGGTGATGATGCCGAGCACGGTGCCGAGCAGTCCGACGAACGGCGCGGACGAGGCCACCGTCGCCAGGCCGGAGAGGCCGCGGCGCAAATCGGCGGTCACGCGGAGTGTCGCTCTGTCGACCGATCGGTTGATGGCCTCGACGAGGTCGAACTCGCCGACGTCGTGCGGCCCCTGCTGCGCGAGCGCCTCGCGGCCCTTGTTGTACTCGGAGATTCCAGCGCCGAGCACGCGCGGGATGTGGCCGTACTTCATCGTGGTGGCGTACTGCGCCGCCTCGATCATCTGGTGACCCGGCAACAGGTCACGCAGCTTCTCCGCGTACTTTCGGCTCTGGTCCTTGGCGCGGGAGAAGCTGAAGAGCCGCTCCGCCATCACGCTCAGGGAGTACACGGACATGATCGCCAGCGTGATGACGACCAGGCGGGCCGGAAGGCCCATCGACTTCCACATCCCGTAGAGACTGAAATCGGCAGCTTGAGCAAGCAGGACCATGGCTGGTGACTTCCTCCGGAGACTCGGCCCGGGGCGAAAGGCGGCGGAATCTACACAGAGGCCCCCACTCTGTCAACGCAACTCAACAGCGCTTCTTGACGGGCATTTCCCGATCTGACACTCGGTCGGTCGATGCGTCTGGCGCCGATCGTCGCCGCGGTGCTCCTGGCTGCCGGCGCGAGGGCGCAGACGGCGGGTGGAATCTCCGGCGTGGTGGTGGACGAGGACGGCGCGCCCGTCGCCAGAGCGGTGCTGATCGTCTCCGGGCCGCCGCTGCAGGGCGAGCGGACAGCGAGCACCGACCCGAGCGGTGTGTTCGATCTCCCGCAGCTTCCGCCGGGCGCTTACTCGATCGACGTGCACTGCTTCGGGTACGCGTCGTTCACGCAGGAGGGCGTCGCCGTCCACCTGGCGAGCACGACGCAGGTCATGCTGCGCATGCTCCACGAACCCGGGGCGGCGGCCGGCCGGCGGCCGCAACCGTCGGCGATCTCGATGCCGGTGGTGACGGCCGCGCAGATGGAGCTGATTCCATATGGACGCGAGGTTCGCAGCTTCGAGCAGGCGGCCCTGGCGGCGCCCGGCCTGACCCGGCTTGCGCCGGGGATCCATGGTCCTGGAACGCTGGCCGACGAGACCCGCTTCGTCGTCGACGGAATCGACGTCACCGATCCCGACCGCAGGGTCCTCGCCACGCGCCTGCTGCAGAACTTCGTCGAGGAGGTCGCGGTGCGCACGATTCCGTTGGCCGCCGAGTACGGCCGCGCCTCCGGCGCGCTGATCAGCGCCGTCACTCGATCGGGCGGCAACGAGTTCCACGGCTCGGTGTTCGCGGGCGCCATCGGCGACCCCCGAGCGATCGAAGGCGGATTCGATCTGGGTGGACCGCTGCTTCGCGATCGGCTGTGGTTCTACGGCGGATTCGCCCCCGAATTCGTCGACGGCCGCGGGACCGATTTCCAGTACGCGGGCAAGCTGTCGTGGCGGTTTGCCGACGACCATTCGCTGGCGCTGTCGGCCTTCGGCGATCCAGGCAGCAACCGCAGCGGCGCCAGCGACTTCTCGCTCCGCTACCTCGGTGACGCCGGCGGTCTCCGGCTGGAGGGCTTCGGCGGCTTCCACCATTCGCGCAGCGGGGCGGACCGTCTGGAGGCGGGGGGGAGCGGCGGCGCTTTCCTCGCCCTCGCCGGCCACCATCGGTTCAAGGCCGGGGTCGAGGCCGACGAGGCGCTGGGAGCCGCCTTCGCGCAGGACAGCTGGGCGGTGCTCGACCTGTTCACAGTCGACGCCGGCGTCCGCTACGAGAGGCAGCGCGGCTTCGATCTGATCATGCCGCGGCTCGGCCTCTCCTGGGATTTCATCGGCGGCGGTCGGTCGCGGGCGTACGCGGCGTACGGACGATTCGGGCTTCCCGTCCCGGCGCTCGCCACCGAAAACGCGTACGACGAGGTTTTTTCCGGCGGCGCGCAGGTGCAGGTCTACCGGGACCTGGTGGCGGGCCTCGACTATACGCACCGGCAGCTCACGCCGCTGCAGCGGCTGTACGACGGCGTGTGCGCGTCGCTGTCGAAGCCGCTCTCGGACAACTACGTCCTGCAGCTCAGCTACACCCGCTCCTGGTGGCGCGGCGAGACGCCGCTCGTCGCCGAGCCGGACGTGATCAAGCTCGACGCCGGCTACGCGTACGAATGGACGGCGCGCACGACGCTGTCATTCGGCGCCGCGTTCCGCGCCATCCGCTCCTCCGGCTGGGAGACCGACCTCGACCTGCGCGGCGCGTTCGTCTACCAGCTCAGCAGCACATACCGGCTGTCGGTGAACCTCGACGTGATCAATGCCCTCGACCGGACGGTGGCGTTGATCGAGCCGCCCATCACCGCGCGCCTCGGCGGCTCCCTTTCCTTCTAGTTGATCCGGACTCTTGTGAGCTCGGCCGCGGCGACTAGAGCGCGGCGAGAGCGGCGGCGAGGTCGGCCGGAAGCGGGCTCTCGAAACGGGCGCGCGAGCCGTCGGGGTGGGCGAAAGCCAGCCGGGAAGCGTGAAGGAAATGCCGGTCGAGGCCGGGCAGCAGCGGGCCGCCGTAGAGCGAATCTCCCGCCAGCGGATGGCCGATGAACGCC
>VBLM01000471.1 GCA_005879095.1 Deltaproteobacteria bacterium | reverse complement strand
CCAGGCCCGGCTCTCCGAACTGATCGAGGCCGGACGCCGCGGCGACGCGGTGAAGTACTTCATGCGTGACATGGTCGGCATGCCCGGGTTCGTCATCGTCCTGATGCAGCTCATGTTCTGGGTCTGGCCGAAGCTGAAAGCGGTCGCGCACACGCTCCCGTACGACGCGGCGGTGATGGGGGACTACCAGGTTCCGGCCGCGCGCTTCGCGGCCATCCGCGCGCCCGCGCTGGTGATGCACGGCTCGAAGACCGACCCGCGGCTGATGAAGGCGGCGCGCTCGGTGGCGGAGGCGGTGCCGCACGCGCAACACCGCGTGCTCGAGGGGCAGACGCACAACGTCGGCCCTCAAGTATTGGCAGCGGCGCTGTTCGACTTTGCCTGAGGACGCGATGCGCTGGATGATCATGCACAAGACCGAGCCGAAGTGGGAGGCGGGTGAGCCGCCCTCGCGCGAGCTGGTCGCGAAGGTCGGGGCGCTTCTCGGCGAGATGGCGGAGGCGAACGCTCTCGGCGGCGGCGACGGGCTGCGCGCCAGCTCGCTCGGCGTCCGCCTCCGTTTCCAGGGAGGCCGGCGGACGGAGATCCGCGGGCCCTTCGCCGGCGAAAACGAGCTTCCGGCGGGAATGCTCAACGTCCGCACCAGGTCGCTCGAGGAAGCAGCCGGTTGGGCGGACCGCCTCGCCGAGGTCGTCGGCGATCTCGAGGTCGATATCCGGCCCATCACCGAGGCCTGGGACATCGGCCTCGCGCCCAGGCCGCCCGGCTTGCAGACGACGCGCTACATGCTCCTGTATAAAGCGGATGGCGCCTCCGAAGCCGGTGCGCCGATGCCGCCTGAAAAACGCGCGCACCTGCGCAGGCTCACCGGCGAGATGTCGAAGGCCGGCGTTCTCCTCGTCCACGAGAGGCTGGAGCCGAGCGCGAAAGGGAAGCGCGTTCGTTTCCGCGGCGGGAAAAAGAAAATCATTGACGGCCCCTTCACGGAATCGAAAGAGCTGATCGCCGGATACGTCATCGTCCTCGCGGATTCACTCGACGCAGCGATGGTCTGGGCCGACCGTTATGGAAGTGCGGTCGAATGCGAGGAGCTCGACGTGAGGCTCGTCGCCGAGCCATGACGCGGGAGGGCAAGGCCATGATGATGGACTGGGAGGACTACCGGAAGCAGCTGCTCGCCACCATCCAGCAGATCGGCCAGGCCTCTCCGGACATCGTCCGCGGGTATCGCACCATCGCGGACGGCGCGGCGAAGATCGGCAAGCTGGAGCCGAAGGTCCGCGAGCTGATCTCGCTCGCGGTCGCGGTGACCGCGCGATGCGACGGCTGCATCGTCACGCATGTCGATGCAGCCGTGCGCCACGGCGCCACGAAGGACGAGGTGATCGAGGCGCTGGGCGTCGCCATCTCGGTAAACGCGGGAGCGGCGTTGGTCTACTCCGCCCGTACGCTGGACGCGTTCGCCTCGCGCACGAGCGCGGCTGTCGAAAAATAACCGCGCCCCCGGTCGGCAGCGTGGAGAGAAGCCGCCACGGTGCCCAGCGGCCGACGGCCCCGGCAACGCGATCGGCGCCGAATCCGGGACTTGTGATCCGCACAGGATCAGATGATCCTCAGCGGATCATGACGCACCCGGACCTCGGACGGCTTACCTCCATCGAACGAACCGCGCGGCTCGTCTCCGCGCTCCTCTCCGGCCGCGATCTGACCCGCGCCGACGCCGGCGCGCTGATCGGCCTCCGGGCCGCCGCCGTCGATCGCCAGCTCGAGGCGATCGGCCGCCACCTCCCGCTGGTACGCGAAAAACGGCGCGGCAAGCTGCACGTTCGCATCGATCGCTCGAAGATCGCGGGCGGCCGGGAACGGATTCCCGTCGCCACCACCATCGCTGCCTGCGTGGGCGCCAGCCTGGCCCGGCTCTTCGAGGGCACCAGCTTCGAAGCCGGCATGCACGACCTGGTGCATTACGTCAGCCGGGACGCGTTCCATCCCGAGCGGTTCCAGGATTCGCGGCGGCAGTTCGTCTTCCTCGTGCGCGGCGGCGAGAAGGCCCTTCCGGAGAACGAGGAGCTTCTCGAGGAAGTGGTGGACGCGCTCCAGCGGCGGCGCGGACTGCGGATCCGGTACCGCGGATTCGACGGCGCCCGCCGTACCGTCCGCATCGAGCCGCTCTCGCTGGCAGTCTACGATCACCAGCTCTACGTCATCGGCCGGCCCCGCGGCGGCTCCACGCACCCCTATCGCTTCTCCCGCATCGAGGCGGCCGAGACGGCAGGCGGCACGTTCCAGTATCCCGACAAGGACAGCTACGATCCGGAGCGCGTCTTCGCCGACAGCTTCGGCATCGCCGTGGACGAGAAGTACCCGGTCACGCGGATCGAGGTCAGCCTCGCCGCCAGATGGTCGGCCTTCGTGCAGAGCCATCGCTGGCACCGATCGCAGGAGTCGTTCGTGCGCGGCGGCCGCATCCACGTGCGGCTGCGGGTCCGGTTGTGTCCCGAGGTGGTGGCATGGATTCTCGGCTTCGGCCCCGACGTCCGCGTGGTCGAGCCGAAAGCGCTGCGGCGGCGCATCGCGCGCCTCGCCCGGCAAATGGCCAGCGTTCACGGCGAACCGGGTTGATCCACCCTCGCCATCGAGGAGATCGCCAGACGGGTAGGTCTCAGCGGGTACTCGCCTACGGCATTTCGACGGCTCGTTTCGGACGATCCACGACCGCGGTGAGCTCATAGGAGCGCAGGCGCGCCTGGTGGTCGAAGATCTGTGCAGCGATGATCAATTCGTCGGCGCTGGTCCGCCGGGCAAACTCCTCGAGCCACCGCGCCACCGTCTTCGGCGAGCCGATCGCCGAGCAGCTCAGCACCTGGTCGAGGATGGCGCGCTCCCGGAAGCCCCAGCGCAGCGTGCGCGACGGCGGCGGCAGCCGACCCGGGCTCCCGGTGCGCAGGTTGACGATGGCCTG
>VBLM01000470.1 GCA_005879095.1 Deltaproteobacteria bacterium | reverse complement strand
GCGGTGACGCCCACGTAGACGTGCGTCCGCCAGTCGGCCGGCGCGAGGTCCAGCAATCTCAATTCCAGCGCACGGGCCTTCTCCGAGTCACCGTGCTTGTTCGCGGCGTAGATCGCGAGCTCGGTCCGCTCCGCCTCGGGCAGCGACTTGCCCGCCTCCGCCGCGGCGTCCACCCGCTTCATCGAATCGACGCCCGGAGTGATCGAGTAGAGCAACGCCTGGGCGAGCAGCAGATTCGGATCGAGAGAGAGCGCCCGTTTGGCGGCGGCCCGCGCGAGGTCGCCGTGTCCCGCGACGACCTGATCGTACGCTTCCACATACGCGGCCGCGGCTTCCGCGGAAGCGGTGGTGATGGTGATGGTGCCGCCTGGCGCGGCAGCGAGCACGGCAATGGCGCAGATCGGGATGAGCGACGTCATGAGCAACCCCCTTTGGTCCGCAGAACGTCGTTCGACCGGCATCATTTCCGCTGTTCGCTGCATCGGCTCCACGGCCGGCCGCCTCGCGGTGCCCGTTTCCGGGACGACGGCCTCGCGGTGGCTACCGGAAGGTCTCGCCCTCGAATTCGCGGAAGAGAACGATCGGGCGCCGGGTGCTATCGCGGCGGTCCGGCATCCGTCGCGGCGGCCAGCACGTAGTACTGCCTGCGCGAGCTGCTTGAGTGGATCGGAGATTTCGCCGTCGATGCGAAACTCACCGTGGACAGTGCCGTCGGGATGCCAAACGACCATGAAGCTCAACGCGTGCAGCCCGGATCCCGACAACAGGCGCGACAGGTCGGGCGCCAGATCGCGCAAAATCGTCTCACGGAGACCGTCGAGAAGCTCGGGCATCGGTCCCCGGATTCCGATCGGGCCAGGATGCGCGACGAAGGCGCCGACCCGTAGAGTCTCGCCTTTCCCGGTGAGAGCGTTGACCATCGGCACCCCAAAGCCGGCCACCCACTCTTCGATTCCGATCCGGAGGGCCCCCTCGCGCGTGGAGTCGATGCCGATACTTCCCGAGGTCAGCGCCGGCACCCGCTGTCCGTCGACGTCGACTGCCACCTGAATCCCGGCCAGCACCCGTGCGCCATTTTGGCTCGGGGTGACGCTCTCAATCGTTGCTCTCGTGGCCAGCGAGTGACCCTCGAGCTTGACGGTCTCGTCACTGCTGGTTGCGCCCGTAGCCTTCGCCAGCATCTGCGCGCAAGCCACCGAGAGCCTTTCTTCCTCGCGACTGTTCAATGCGTTGGAGACGACCTTCAGCCCACCGATCAAGAGCGGAATCGCAAGCGCTGCAAACTTGATCCAGAGCCATGCCGTCCTTCGCTCCCGCGCCCGCGTCTCCTGGGCCGCCTCCTCGGCATTTTCGCGGCGCAGCTCGCCCACGCGCTCGGGTGCCAGATTGCGCTTCGCCAACTCCACGCGCCCGAGCTCCAGTGCCCAGGGCTCGTAGTCGTCAGGATGTTCGTCCATGTCGACGAGCTCGGCCTCGGTCATGCGCGCGATGCGCGCCTCGACCTCGGTGTACTCGACGGTCGTCGGCACGGCCTTGAACAATAGCTCAGCGCGGCCGAGCAAGTACGTCGCCTTGCAGACCCGCTGCCAGGCTCTAGCGAGAAAGCGACGGGTCGAGATCGCGAAGCGCCGCGCGCAGATCGTAGTACTGGCCGGTCCGGACAATCTCCTCGCGGCTGTAGACCCGAATCGGCGAAATCGTTGTCGGCACTTGAGAGCCCGGATCGATGCGTTGGGGGATGTGCGACCCCGTAACGAGGATCCTCTCGGAATGAGCAGGCTTCATCGCATGTTGCGCGTCGCTCTGGGGTGCGTGGGCGCATGCAACTCCCATGGCCGTCAGAGCAACGAGCAACATTGTCCCAGCCGAGCGCAGGCAGCCTCGCATGGTCCATCCTCCGGGGATCCGATTCTAACGGGCGCTCGTCGCGGCGGAGAAAAAATTGCGTGTCCGCCCGGAGGGCGTACAGTCGGCGCAAGTGCACGCGCACCCGTCGCGCAAGGACGCACTGCCCAGCCCTTGGGCACTCTCGTCCTTACGGCGGAACCTCCATCGAGACCGTCAGCGTTCGCCACCCGCAACCGCGCGGCAGGAGG
>VBLM01000469.1 GCA_005879095.1 Deltaproteobacteria bacterium | reverse complement strand
GCGCCCGAGCGCAGCTGTTCCATCGCGCGCGGGAAGTCGAGGAACACCCGCCGCTGGGTGTCCATCTTGGTGTGCAGCCGATCGGCGAACGCCAGCGCCGAGATGGCCTGCTCGACGTCGCGGCGGATCGAGTCGCGCAGCGGACCCCAACCGCCGCCACCGCCGCCGGGTCCGCCGCCGATGCCCTGCGGACGCTGCTGCGCCGGCCCTGACGTCGTCTCCCTGCCCTTGCTGCGCTGCCTCTTGGCCACACCGCCTCCGAAATCCGCCCGCACCTTCAAGCGGAAACTGACGCAGGATGCAAGTGGCACCTTGTCGCCGCGCCCGGATTTCGCTATGGGCCGCCCATGCCGAACCTCCGCCCGTACGTGCCGAAAGACTGGCCGCACTTCATGGCGCTCGAGCTGGAGACGCAGCTCGACTCGCTGGGCGACTCGACCGAAACCGAGCGCACCACGCTCCGCGAACGCTTCCCGGCGCTGCTCGACGTGAAGATGGGCTTCTCGAAAAACGGCTTTAGCCGGCCGGGTGCGGAATTGTGGGTGCTGGAGGGCGACGCGGGCGAGTACCTCGGCCACCTCTGGCTTTCCGCGCGCGACGATGCCCGCACCGGCACGCCGACGCTGCAAGTGACGACGCTCGGCATCGTCCGCGAGGCGCGCGGCCGCAATTACGGCCGCCTGCTCATGCAGAAGGCCGAGCAGTCGGCGCGCGAAAAGGGCATCGAGGTCATCGCGCTCGAGGTCGCGGGCAACAACCGGCGCGCCCGGGACCTGTTCAAGGACCTCGGCTACGAGACCATCCGCCGCACGATGCAGAAACGGCTGCGTTGATCCTCACGGTCGGGCATTCGAACCGGTCGCTCGCGGAGTTTGTCGAGCTGCTCGGCGACCACCGCATCGCGGTGGTCGCCGACGTTCGTAAATTACGGGGATCACGGGCGTTTCCGCACTTCGACGAGGCGACGTTGAAGCGCGCTTTGAAAAGGGCGGACATCGAGTACGTGGCGATCCCGGAGCTCGCCGGACGACGACCGAAAGCGGCCTCGCCTTCGGCTCGGCCGTGCTGGCGCAACCGCGGCTTCCGCAACTATGCCGACCACATGCGCACCGGCGAGTTCCGCGACGGCATCCGCAAGCTGCTCGCGCTGCGCGGGCGGGTCGCGGTGATGTGCGCCGAGGCCGTTCCCTGGCGCTGCCACCGCAGCCTGATCGGCGACTACCTGGTGCTGGAAAAAAAGCGCAAGGTGGAGGAGCTCGTCGGCACCCGGGCGCGGCCGCACCGGCGCACCGCCTGCGCGCGCCTCGTCCGCGGACATCTGACCTATGACCTCCCCTGAGACGCTGGCCGCGATCCTCCTCTGGCTGGCCGCATTGCTCGCTGTGGCGCACGCCGGCGCGCTGATCGCCCCGCCCGCGCTACGTTGGAGGCTCTCGCCATGATGGAGATCCGGCCGGAACAGCTGGCGGAAAAGCTGCGCCGCGGTGAGCCGGTCTGGCTGCTCGACGTGCGGCAGGAATGGGAACACCAACTGGCACGTCTGCCGGACCAGGCGCTGATTCCGCTTCACGAGCTGCAACAGCGCCTCGACGAAGTGCAGCCGCCGGCCGGAGCGCTCGTGGTGACGTACTGCCATCACGGCGTCCGCAGCCTGTCGGCAGCGGCGATCCTGCGGCAAGCCGGATTCGGCGACGCGGTGTCGCTCGCGGGCGGAATCGACCTCTGGTCGCGGATGATCGATCCTTCGGTCGCACAGTACTGACATCGGGGAACCACGTGAGACTGTCCGTCATCGCCGCTCTGTTCGCGCTCGCGGCGTCCAGCCAACCGAAGGCGATCACGTTCAGGATTCCACAGCCAACGCTCGCGGATCACCGCTGGCTCTCGCAGAAAGGCGTCGAACCCTGGCGCTACGGCATCGCTCAGGAGTGGCTGCGAAAGCTCGGAGAACTCTGGTCGACGACCTACGACTGGCGCCGTGCCGAGGCGCGGATCAACCGCTTTCACAATTTCATCGCCGAGATCGACGGCAAGAAGCTTCATTACATTCTCGAGAAAGGCTCCGGCAATGCAGCGGTGCCGCTGGTGCTGCTGCACGGCTGGCCGTACTCGTTCTATTCGTTCATCGACGTCATCGAGCCGCTGGCGCATCCGGAGCGTTTCGGAGGGGACGTCAAAGACGCCTTCGATGTCATCGTCATCTCTGCCCCTGGAGTGGGTCTTTCCGAGGCCCCCGACGTGCCCGAAAACCTGCGCGCGGTCGGGCGCCGATACGACAAGCTCCTCACCGAGGTGCTCGGCTATCCGCAGTACATCGTACACGGTGGAGATCAGGCGCCATCTCCGCGGGATGGATGGCCCATGACTTTTCCACGCACCTCATGGGCCATCACGTCCACATGCTCTATCCCGACATACCGGACGAACCTGCGGATCCTTCTTCCGCCGAAGTGGACTTCACGAAGCGGGTGCAATCGCTGCGGCGCGACCAGCGGGCGTACATCTCTACGCATATCTTCCGCGGTGAGACCCTGGCCGCGGCGCTCGCCGATAACCCAGTGGGTCAGGCCGCCTGGATGCTCGACAAGTGGTACTGGTGGACGGACCGAAGGCTTCGTTCCTTCAGCGACATCTACTCGTCGGAGCGACTGATCGACGAAGTCATGGTCTATGTCGCGACGGACAGCTTTCGCACGTCGATGTGGCTCTACGTGACGACGGACGCCAGCGTTGCGGCTCTTGCGCCCGGAGAGAAGATCGCCAATCCCTGCGGTGTCACCGCTTGGCCGGACCCTGTCTGGCCCGTGCCGCCCAGGGAGCACGTGGCCCGCTCGCGATCAAATCTCGTGCAGTACGCAGTGCCGCCGCGCGGCGGGCACTTTCCCATGATCGAGGAGCCGCAGCTGTATATCGACGATTTGCGCCAGTTCCGGCGCAGGCTCGTTGCGCCTCGTGTTCTGGCTCGACCGGGGCGCCGGGCGGATCAAGCTCGATTACAGCTCGCAGATTCTTCCGCGCAGCACCGGGACGATCGCCGTGCGCTCCGGCGGGGTGGAATCGACCGCCCAAGGCGCGTTTCTTCGCTTCGAGCCGACCGTCCTGATCACGCGTTGAACCCTCGAGAGCACTACGATGTCGCTGTCTGGTTGTGAGTAGCCACGAATCGCGCTTGACGGGCCCGATCGTCTGGAATCTCCGCAGCGGGCGGGCTTACCGCGTGATCAAACAGTGCTTCGCTGACGCGCTCGGGCGCTTCGGTTTGCGCATCATCCACTTCAGCATTCAGGGGAACCACCTGCACCTGATCGTCGAGGCGGACTCGAGCGCGGCGTTATCCCGCGGAATGCACGGGCTCACGATTCGGGTGGCGAAGGCGCTCAACCGGCTGATGGCCCGCAAGGGCCATGTTTTTGCGGACCATTACCACTCGCGCCTGCTGAAGACGCCGACTGAGCTGGTAAATGCCATTGCGTATGTGCTGGCCAATCACGCGCACCACTTCGGGGGCACGCCGGCCCGCGATCCGTATTCATCCGCGGCGCTCGACGAGCAGACCCGCGAAATTGTTCTCTCGCACCCGCGCACCTGGCTGCTGCGCTCCGGCTGGCGTCGCGCGCGAACGCGGCCTCAGTGGCTGCTACTGCTCTGAGAAGAGACGAAGCGCGTTGCCGCCGAGAATCTTCGCCTCGTCCGAAGGCGGCAGGTTCAGTGCGCGCAACGTCTTCAGCTCCCGGTCCCAGGCGTACGGCAGATTTGGAAAATCCGTCCCGTACAACACGCGATCGGGATTGCGGCGGATGATCTCCGGAGACGGCTCGTATGGAAAAATCCCGGTCGCCGCCATCGTCGTATCGAGGTACAGCCCCGGGTAGTCGCGCAGCATGGCCTCGAACTTGTCGGACTCGTCGACGCCCAGGTGCGGCACGATCGCGATCGCGTCCGGATGCCGGTCGAGCGCGCGCTTGAGCCGGTCGGCGCCGGAGACCGAGCGCGTGTCGAGGCCGTATCCCGGCAGCGACGGCTCGGGCCCGCAGTGGATGGTGACCGGCTTGCGGTACCGGGCGGAGGCGCGCCAGACGACGTCGAGGCGCGGATCGTCGGGCGCGATTTTCATCACATGGCAGTGGATCTTCACACCCCTGAACACCCCCGAGAGGGCTTCGTCCAGCAGGCGTTCGTTGCCGTCCTCGCCGGGAAAGACGGTGCAGCAGGGCCAGACCATCGGGTCGGCTTCGGCGAGCGCGGCGGTGAAATCGTTCAGCGCCGAAGCGATTTCCGGCTTGTGCGCGTACGGCAGCGCCACGCAGTGATCGACCCCGCCGGCACGCAGCGTCGCGAGCGCCTCGTCGACGCCGATGCGGTGCTCGATGCTCCAGGCGTGCGCGTCGAACCACCGCCGGATCGCTTGCGCGAGCCGATCGGGAAAGAGGTGAACGTGTGCGTCGACGATCAAGTTCCGGTTCGCGCTCCAAAACCAAAGATGCCGCTGATGCGCGAAAGGATGCTCGACGATTCCTTCTCCAGCGCGGGCGCCTGCTGCTCGGCGCGCGCCTGGTCGAGCGCGAGCCGCCGGCGCGCGATCACGTCCGCCAGCCGCTGGGCGAGCGCCGGCTCGGCCGACAAAATCCTGTCGAAGGCGTCGCGATCGACCGCGACCATCGCCGAATCTCCCAGCGAGACGACGGTCGCGGTGCGCGGGTCGCCGGTGAGCACACTCATCTCGCCGAAGAGTGCCCCGCGCCCGAGCCTCGCGACTTCCTTGTCCGCGGCGCCTTCCGCGTGGATGAGCACGCCGACCTCGCCGCGCGCGACGAGGTACAGCGTGTCGCCCTGCTCCCCCTGCCGCACGATGGCCTGACCCGGCCCGTACTCGAGAAAACGGGCGCGCTCGATCAGCACCTTGCGGCCCGGCGCGGAGAGAGCCTGCACGAAATCGATGCGGCCGAGCAGGTCCTCCGCCTCCGCCCTGTGCTCGCGCCGCCGGCGGTCCTCCGCCTCCGGCGCCCGCTCGCGCACCGAAACCGTCGTCTGCGGGTAGGGGATGTCGATGGCCGCCCGACGGAGCGCGTACCAGATCGCTTCCTGCACCTGGTCGAGGGCCTTCCGCTCGACCAGGACGCTCTCGGTGTGGAGCTTGATCCGATAGTGCACGCCGTCGGCCGTGAACGACGCCATCTGCACGACCGGCTGGGGCGAGCGCTGGACCAGCGGGCACGACTTCACCGCCTCGAGCAGCACCGCCTTCGCGCGCGCCGGGGTGACGTCGAGGTCGACGGTGATCATCAGCTCGATCACGTCGGTCAGCTGCGGCCGCATGTGGTTGATGACCACTTCGCGGCTGATCAGGCTGTTGGGCACCAGCAGCTCATCCTCGTCGACGGTGATCAGGCGCGTCGAGCGCCAGCCGACGTCGAG
>VBLM01000064.1:3142-10302 GCA_005879095.1 Deltaproteobacteria bacterium | reverse complement strand
GCGCGCAGCGGAAAAGAGGAACGCCGCCGCGGCGAGCGTCAGCGCGAGAGAGCCGGCCAGTGCCGCCCATGGCGCGTTCGAGCTCCGCACGCCATTACTATAAGACGCGGCGGAGGAAGGCGTTGTCGAACAGGCGGCGAGGGTCCAGCTCGTCGCGCAGCGCAGAGAAGCGCGCGTGATTCGGACAGAGATCGCGCAGCTGTTCGGCGTCGAGGGAGAACTGTTTGCCCCAGTGGGGCCGGCCGTTCAGGGCGAGCATTTCTCTCTCGAACGCGGCGAAGTACCGCTCGATGCCGCCGGCCCGCGCCATGTACGCGCCGATGTAGGCGCTGTCGCGGCCGAATGCCGGGCTCATCCACGCCTCGTCGGCGGCGACGAAGCGGAGCTCGACGACGAAGTTGACGCGCAGGCTCTCGCGATCGATCAGCGCGCGCACGCGCTGCAGCGCTTCCGGGGCCCTCTCGATGGGAATCGCATACTCGACCTCTTCGTGGATCGGCGGCATGGCGATGGTCAGCGCGAGATCGCTGCGGGCCACTTTGCGCGTCTCGCGGAAGTACGCCCAGCGAACCAGCGCGTTGATGCGCGGGATCGACGACGGCGCGAAACGGCTCAGACGCAGCAGAGCGGCGAAGACGACGCGGTTCACCACGCGGTCGTCGAACCAGCGGGCGAAAGCGCGGAAGGTCGAATCCGCCTCCGTGCGCCGGCAGCGGTAGACCTGCACCACGCCGGTGTGCGGGAGCCACCACAGCTTCACGTACGCCTCCTCGCGCACCAGCTGCGGGATTCGTGCGACCGCTTCTTCGAACGGCAGTGGCGCTGCAAGCTCCTCGAGGCGGAAGGCCGGCTCGCAGGCGAGCGTGACCCGGGTGATGATTCCGAGCGCACCGAGCGAGATGCGCGCGGCGTCGAAGAGCGCGTCGCCCGGCGCGAGATCGCGCACGCTGCCGTCGGCGAGCATCAAGCGCAGGCCGCAGACCAGACTGGCGAGGCTGCCGTGGCGCGGGCCGCTCCCGTGGGTGCCGGTCGAAATCGCGCCGGCGATGCTCTGGCGCGCGATCGATCCGACCACGCCCAGCGCGAGGCCGCGGGCAGCCAGCGCCTCGTTCAAGGTGTCGAGGCGGAGGCCGGCTTCGACGGTCACTTTGCGCTCCTCGACGGTTACGATGCGGTCGAGCGCGTCGAGGTTGATCAGCACGCCCTCGGTGCAGGCTGCGTCGCTCCACGAATGCGCGCCGCCGACGACCTTGACCGTGAGACCTCTTCTGGCCGCATCGAGGAGCACCGCGCGCAGCTCGTCTTCGCTGCGCGGCGTGACGAAGGCTGCCGGAACGCAGGACGCGGTGCGCGCCCAGTTGACGAAGCGTCTCATCCCTTGACGATCCGGAACGACCGGTGCGCGGTGCGGTTTCGATAATCCTCGGGCACGGTCCGCTGCGTCATCTCGACGAAGTCCAGCCCATCGAGCCGGGGGTCGAAGCGCTGGTGGTTGGTCGAAAACCAGAGCACGCCGCCCGGCTCGAGGACAGCCAGCGTCTTCTCGATCAGCGCGCGGTGGTCGCGCTGGACCTCGAAGATTTTGCCGCCACGTCGGCGCGCACCAGCTCGCCTTCGGCCACACCGTTCAGGCGCAGGTTGTCACGGGCCCAGTCGAGATAGGTTTGCGAGGCGTCCACCGTCGTCGTCTGCAGGGCGCCGCCTTTCGCCGCCGAACAGGTGAACGTACCCGTATAGGCAAACAGGTTGAGAAACCTCTTCGCGCCCGCTCCTCTCCCCACCAGCGCCCGGGTCTCGCGATGGTCGGCGAACAATCCGGTGTCGATGTAGTCGTCGAGGTTGACGAGGAACTTCAAATTTCCCTCGCGCACCTCGATGCGCTCGCCCTTGCCCGCCAGCCGCTCGTACTTCTCGCCCGTCCGCCGCTTCTTGAGGTGCACGCGCCTCCACGGGACCTCGAGCGCATCCGCCGCCGCGCGCGCCATCGTCTCCAGCCAGGGAATTCCAGCGGTCTGCTCGCGCGCATACTCGGCGACGACGAGGTGCCCTTCGTACCAGTCGATCGCCGCGCGGATCTCGGGAATGTCGCGATCATAGATCCGGAACGCGCCGATGCGCCGCTGCTCGAAGCGCGGATGCAATTTGCGAAAGTTCTTCCGCACGCGGTTGGCGAGCATCCGCGCCTGCTCGTCGAGATTCAAAGCGTCGCGGCCCAGCGCTCGATCTGATCGAGAATCGGTCCCGGCGCATGTTCCTGGAGGAAGTGCCCGGCGTCGGGCAGGAGGTGCGGCCCATCGACGCGGGTGAAGACGTGCTGCCAGCGCTGCAGCATCGGCTTGCGAAAAGCGCGGTCTTTCAAGGCCCAGCAGATCAGCGCCGGCTTCTCGCGCAGGCGCGCGAGCCCGTCCTCGATCTGCGCCATCGTCGCCCACGACTCGTGTCCCTGCTTCTTCGTCTCCGGGATCAGCTGCGGAAAGCGCGCGATGCCGACGCGATCGTCGGGCGTGGGAAACGGCGCGCGATACGGATTCAATTCCTCGTCGGTCAGCTTGCGCGGGCCGCCGCGGGCGAGAAGCAGCTCGACGAAGAGATTCGATTGCACCACCCGCTTCCATCCGCCCTTGCCGAGGACGAGGAACTTGAACAGCCAGGGCAGCTTGACTTTCGGATCGCGCACGAACGCCGCGGTGTTGAGCACCACCACGCCCTTGACCTTGTCCGGGTTGCGCGTGGCCCAGCCCATGCCGATCGGTCCGCCCCAGTCCTGCACCACCGGCACCACGCGGCCGGCGTCGAGCTCGCGAAGGACCTTGCCGAGATTCGCGATGTGGCGGTCGAGCGTGTACCAGCGCGGATCGCGCGGCTTGTCGCTACGGCCGAAGCCGGCGTGGTCGGGGACGATCACGCGATATTTCGGCGACAAACGTTCGATAAACTTTCGATAAAGAAATCCCCAGGTCGGGTTGCCGTGCAGGAGCAGGAACGTCAATCCCGAGCGCGGACCTTCGTCGACCACCGCCTGCCGCACGCCGTGGTCCACCTCGACCAGACGGCTCTTCCAGGGGAACCGCCCGCCGAAGTCGGACTGCACGTCGAGGCCGGTGTAGACGCGCACGCCCGCACTATTGCACAAAGCGGGAATGGTTTTCGTCGTCCACCATGCGCGCAGCGGCGTCGTCGCCCTCAACGTGGTGACGGCCGCGCTGCAGGCACACCAGCCGTCGGCGCGGGTCGTCTTCGCGCGCGATCGCGAGGAGATGGTCAAAGCGTTGCGCGAGAATCCCGGAGCGATCGCCGGCTGGTCGTTCTATTCGCCGGACTTCGCCGCGACCGCCGAAGATCTCGCATTCGTCAAGGAGCGCGCGCCGGGCGCGGTGCACGTCGCGGGCGGGGTTCACGCGACCGCCGAGCCGCTGCAGACGCTGCGCGCCGGATTCGATCTGGTCGCGCTCGGCGAGGGCGAGTCGACCGTCGTCTCGTTCTTCCGGAACCCGGCGTCGCGCGCCGGGATGGCGTGGCTCGAGGGAGATCGTTTGTGCTCAAACGGTCCTGGCGAGCGCCGGCCGCTGGACGAGTACCCCGGCTTCAACGCGCCCGCGGGAAAGTGGAACGCGCTGGAGATCACCCGCGGCTGCGTCTACGCATGCTCGTTCTGCCAGACCCCGTTCATGTTCAAGGCCCGCTTCCGCCACCGCAGCATCGCCAACGTCCGCGAGCACGTCCGCTGGATGCGCCAGGACGGCATGCGCTACATGCGATTTCTCACCCCCACTTGCCTGAGCTACGGCTCGACCGACACCAGCGTCAACCTGGCGGCGGTCGAAGAGCTGCTGGCGGCGGTGCGCGAGGAGTTGCCGCCGCAGGGCAAGATCTACTTCGGCACCTTTCCCTCCGAATGCCGCCCCGAGCACGTCACGCGCGAATCGCTGGCGGCGCTCAAGAAGTACGTCGACAACGACACGCTGGTGATCGGCGGCCAATCGGGATCGGAACGAGTCCTCCGCGAGACGCACCGCGGCCACGGCGTTGCCGAAGTTATCGAATCGGTCAGGCTTGCAAGAGAATTCGGCTTCCGGCCCGACGTCGATTTCCTGCTCGGCCTGCCGGGCGAGACCGCCGAAGACCGCGCATTGTCGCTGAAGCTCGCGCAGCAGCTGATCGACCTCGGTGCGCGCATCCACAGCCACGCCTTCATGCCGCTGCCGGGCACGCCGCTGCGCGGGCGCACGCCCTCGCCGATCGAGCCGGCGGTGCTGCAGGAAATGCAGAGGATGGAATCGACCGGCGCGATGCACGGCCAGTGGCGCAGGCACGTGCAGATTGCCGATCAGCTGGTCAGGCTGCGGACGTCGAAGCCGCCGCCGGAAACGAGCCGCACTTCGTAGAGCTCGTCGAATCCTTCCGCCAGCGCCGGCCGCTGCATGCGCTTCGCCGCGATGAAGACGGCCACCTTGGGCACCCGCTTCTCCGTCCGGCCCTGGTTGCGCTTCAAGCTTTCTCCGACCTCCGGCGGGAAAAAATATCCGACGACGCGCGCGCCGAAGCGCCGTCCAAGCGCGATCAGCGGCTCGCGATCGGCGATGCGCGGGTTGGTGTTGTCGATCACCACCGAGGAGCCATGTGCCAGATGCCGTTCGATCTCGGAAGACTGCCGCGCGCCGCGCGGCAGGAGGTCCTTGCTCACCAGCGCATGCGTGGCGGCGAAGCGCTCCTGGTAGAAGCTGCTCTTCCCCGAAGCGGGAAGACCGATGAGCACGATCAATTCGATTACCGATTCACCCTGCGCATGCCTGCGCGACGATTCCGATCTTCATGCTCAGCCGCCTTCCGCGCGCAGCGCCTCCTTGACCGCCGGACGCGCCGCGATCCGCTCGTAATAGGCCTTGAGGGCCGGCCATTGCGCAAGGTCCACCCCGCGGGCGGGTGACCAGGTGAGGACGGTGAAGAGGTACGCGTCGGCGACCGTGAACCGCTCGCCGAGCAGGAACGGGCCGGGAGCAAGGCGGCCCGCGACGTAGCCGAACTTCTGCGAGAGCGAATCGAGCAGCGCCTGTTTCTCTTCGGGCGGCTTGCGCGCCATCCCCGCATACCCTTTGTGCAGCTCGGTGGCGATGTAGTTCAGCCATTCCTGCAGTCGGTAGCGTTCGAGCGTGCCGTTCTTCGGCGCCAGCTGCGCCTCGGGTTTGCGGTCGGCGAGATACTGCACGATGACCACGCCCTCGGTGAGCGGCTGGCCGTCCTCGAGCTGCAGCACCGGCACGTATCCTTTCGGGTTCAATTGCCGGAACTCGGGAGACTTCGTGTCGGCGCGGACCAGCTCGAACGGCAGGGCCGCCTCGCGCGCGACGATGTGGGGAGAGAGCGAGCATGCGCCCGGCTTGAAATAGAGCTTCATCGTGCAAACCTCCGCGCCTTTGATGCGCGCGCCGCTCACGAGGTGCAAACCAAATCGATCGCAGCAAGCGATTCGCGCAGCAGCCGATCGTCGGACGTGTGCTTCGCGTAGACGCCGAGCGCCGCCGAGAGATGCAGGCCGCGCAGGCGCGCGAGCGACCAGGTCTCCGGATCGACGGAACCGTACGCAGCGAAAAATGCCGCGCGTCCCGGAGGAGGCAGAAACGTCCACGCGATGGCGAGATCGCAAGCCGGGTCGCCGAAGTGCACGTCGCCCCAGTCGATGATGCCAGTCACGACCCCACCGTCGACGAGGATCTGCCGTGCATGCAAGTCGCCGTGCACCAGCGCGCGCAGGACGGGCTTGCGAACCGGATCGTCGAACCACCGCGGCCTCTCGATGCTGAGCTCGCTCAGCCGCTCCGCGGTCCGGGCGCGCATCCACTCCGCGTCCAGTCGATCGAATGAATCGGGGCCCGCATTCAGCGGCAGCGCGTGCAATGCGTGCAGAAACCGTCCGAGCGGCGCCGCGGCGGCGCTCCGCTGCTCGACAGTGAGCGCCGCCTGATCCGCGGTGCGCCCCGGCAGCAGGCGATGTCCGGCAAACGTCCACGGAAAGCGCTTGCCTCCAGTGCCGATCAGCTCCGGATTCGGCACCGGCAGCGGCAGTGCGCCGGCCAGGGCCGGCAGCACGCGCAGCTCCCGCTCGATCAGCGGCACCGCGATCTGCCGCCGCGGAAAGCGGAAGACCCACTCGCCGTCGACGGAAAAGACGCTGTTGTCCCACCCCTCGCCGAGCGCCGCCACGCGCGCGGGCGAGAGCTGCGGAAACTGCGCTTCGATCAGCTCGCGCGCCAGCTCGACGGAGACGACGCGCTCGGGCGACCAGGGCTTCCCTACGGCCATTCGTTGACGCGCTCGTCCAAAGGCCCGCGCTGCGGATTGACCACGCAGAACCGCTGCCCGGTCGGCGCCTCCATCACCCACCACCGCTTGACGAACGCGACGCGCTTTGCCCCCAGCCCCTCCAGCCGCCGCACCTCCGCCTCCAGATCGTCCGACTCGATGTCGAGATGGATCCGGCTCGGATGAGGAACTTTCTGCACCAGCAGCTGCGGCTCTTCCGAAGCCGTGGCCAGCTCGAGATAGCCGGCGTCGTTGGTGGTCGAGACGGCTCGTCCCAGCGCCTCGCTCCAGAAGCGTGCCGCGGCCTCCAGGTCCTGCGTCTCGCAATCGATCACGAACGTGGCCAGCCGGCTCTTGTGCATGCCGGCATTGTGCCCCTTGCACAATGTGGGGCAAGGTCCTATATGTAAACGGCAAAATGAAATTAGATCCTATAGATTATAGGATTCTCGATCTCCTGCAGCAGGACGCGCGCACCACCCAGGTGCAGATCGCGTCCGCGGTGGGCCTCTCGCAGCCCTCCGTCGCCGACCGCATCCGCAAGCTCGACGCCAGCGGCGCGATCCGCGGCTACGTCGCACGCCTCGACCCGCGCGCGCTGGGCAACGACATCCGCGCCTTCATCGGCGTGCGCATCTCGCACCCGCGCCACCACGATGCGTTCACCAAACGAATCCAGCAGATCCCCGAAGTGCTGGAATGCCACCGCGTCGCCGGGCTCGACTCGTACGTTCTCAAAGTCGTGGCCCGCAACACCGAAGCCCTCGACGATCTCATCTCCGACACGCTGCGCCGGCTGGCCGGCGTGACCCGCACCACCACCACCATCGTGCTGGCGACGGTCAAGGAGACCACCGCCG
>VBLM01000064.1:0-3039 GCA_005879095.1 Deltaproteobacteria bacterium | reverse complement strand
GGCGCTGGCGCGCGCGCACGCCGACGTGCTCGCGCGCGAGGCCGCCAGTGCGCTGCAGTACGGCGCGACCGAGGGTTTCGGCCCGCTGCGCGCCTGGGTCGCCGAGCGGCTCACGCAGCGCGGTCTGCCCGCGCACCCCGAACAGGTCCTGATCACCGCCGGATCGCAGCAGGGCATCGACCTCGCCGGAAAGGCGCTGATCGATGCCGGCGACGTGGTGGTGGTCGAGGAACCGTCGTACCTCGCCGCGCTGCAGTCGTTCAGCGTCTACGGCGCTCGTTTCGAAGTGGTGGGCAGCGACGACGAGGGCATGCGCGTCGACGAGCTCGATCACGTCCTGCGACAGACTCGCGCGCGCCTCATCTACCTGGTCCCGAATTTCCAGAATCCGCGCGGCACGACGCTCTCACTGGAGCGGCGCCTCGCGCTGGTGCGGCTGGCGCGCGATCACCAGGTCGCCGTGCTGGAGGACGATCCGTACGGCGAGCTCCGCTACTCGGGCGCGGCGCTGCCGCCCCTCGCCGGCCTCGACAAGGACGCGCCGGTGATCCACCTCGGCTCTTTCTCCAAGACCCTCGCGCGCCGATCTGCACACCGGCAACCTCTCGCAGCGGGCGGTGGCGCGGATGCTCGAGAGCTTCGACTACGACGGCCACCTGCGCGAATTGCGGGAACTGTACGGCGAGCGCTGTGCGGCGATGCTGGCGTCGATCGAGCGAAGCTTCCCCGAGGGCACCGTCTATACGCGGCCGGAGGGCGGACTCTTCGTCTGGGCGCAGCTTCCCGGTGGAATCGACGCCGCGCAGCTTCTCGAGGACTCGATGCGCGAAAAGGTCGCCTTCGTCCCCGGGGCGCCCTTCTATCCAAATCAGGCGCGCCGCGACACGCTGCGCCTCAACTTCTCCAACCGCCCGCCGGAGCTGATCGCGAAAGGGATGGCGATCATCGGCGCCTGCGCGGCGCAGCGGCTGGCAACGTTTCAGTTCGTTGCGAAAGCAAATCATCGGACGGATGCGGCGGTCTCTCCTGCATCACCAAGGAGGACACCATGAAGCGCATCGTGTTCGGCATTCTCACCGCAGGCACTGCAGCGCTGACCCTCGCCGCCGCTCCGGCGCACGCCGAGGAGTACCGCGGCGGGTACTACGACCATGGGAATTGCGGCCGCGAAATGTTCTACCGCCACCGCCGCATGAATCGCTGGGAACGGATGCGGTACTTCCGCATGCGCGAACGCCTGCGCGAACGCTGGTAGCATCGAACGGACGCCACGCCGCGCCGGCCCCTTGACGGGCGAGGCGCGGCGTGGCGTGAAGGCGGCATGAAAGCCATCCGCGTCGAGTCGCCCGGCGGTCCGGAAGTGCTCAAGCTCGCCGAGATGCCAACGCCTCAGCCCGGAGCCGGTCAGGCGCTGGTGCGGATCGAGGCCGTCGGCGTCAACTTCATCGACATCTACCAGCGGATGGGCCTGTACAAGATGCCGCTGCCGTTCACACCCGGCCAGGAAGGCGCCGGCGTGGTGGAGGCGATCGGCCCCGGCGTGAGCGAGGTGAAGGCCGGCGATCGTGTGGCGTGGGCGGGCCCGGTCGGCTCCTATGCGAGCCATCAAGTCATCCCGGCTGCGAAACTGGTGCCGGTGCCGGCGCGGCTCGAGACGAAACGCGCGGCGGCCGCGATGCTGCAGGGCATGACCGCGCACTACCTCGTCAACGACACGTTCCCGCTGCGGCCGGGCCACGCCTGCCTGATCCATGCCGCCGCCGGAGGAGTGGGGCAGCTCTTCTGCCAGATGGCGCGGCGCGCCGGAGCGCAGGTGATCGGCACCGCGGGCAGCCCGGAGAAAGTGAAGCTGGCGAAAGAAGCAGGCGCGCACGAGTGCATCGACTACCGTACGCAGGACTTCGAGGCCGAGGTCAAGCGCGTGACCGGCGGCGCCGGCGTTCACGTCGTCTACGATTCGGTCGGCAAGGATACCTGGGAAAAGTCGCTGCGCTCCTTGCGCCCGCGCGGCATGATGGTCCTCTTCGGACAGAGCAGCGGCTCCGTGCCGCCGATCGATCCGCAGCTGATCGCGGCGGGCGGCTCGCTCTACTTCACCCGTCCGACGCTGGGCACGTATGTGGCGGCCCGCGAAGAGCTGCTCACGCGCGCCGGCGCGGTCCTCGGCGCGGTCGAGCGCGGCGATCTCCAGCTGCGCATCGAAAAGACGCTTCCGCTCGCGCAGGCCGCCGAGGCGCACCAGCTTCTCGCCTCGCGCAAGACTACCGGCAAGCTCCTCCTCGTGCCCTGATGGATCGGACGCTCGAGGAACTGATCGATCAGCTCGATCTCGAACCGCTGGAAGTGAACCTCTTCCGCGGGCAATCGGCGGACCTGGGCGGCAAGAGCGTCTTCGGCGGGCAGGTCATCGGACAGGCGCTGGTGGCCGCCGGCCGCACCGTCGAAGGCCGCGTCGCCCATTCGCTGCATGCTTACTTCCTCCTGCCCGGGGACATGGCTGCGCCCATCGTCTACGAGGTCGACCGCATCCGCGACGGCCGCAGCTTCAGCGCGCGCCGCGTCCAGGCCATCCAGCACGGCCGGCCGATCTTCTCGATGATCGCCTCGTTTCAGGTCCAGGAGCCGGGCCTCGAGCACCAGCCGCCGATGCCGGACGTGCCGGCGCCGGAAAAACTTCCCTCGAGCGCGGAGCTCCGCGAGCGCTGGCTGACCGAAGCCGGCGAGATCCCCGAGCAGATTCGCGAGATCGTGCGTCGGCAGATGCCGATCGAGTACCGCCCGATCGATCCGTGGAACCCGCTCAAGCCGGTGAAGAGCGCGCCGGCGCAGTCGGTCTGGTTCCGCACCATCGACAAGGTGCCCGACGACCCGATGCTGCACCGCTGCCTGATCGCTTACGCCTCCGACAACAACCTGATCCCGACCGCGCTGCGCCCGCACGGCAAGACCTGGTTGAGCGGGCAGATGATCCTGGCGAGCATCGATCACGCGATGTGGTTTCACCGCGACGGCCGCGTCGACGATTGGCTCCTCTACACG
>VBLM01000063.1 GCA_005879095.1 Deltaproteobacteria bacterium | reverse complement strand
GTACGCGCGGCTCGGGTTCGCCATCGCGCAGGACGTCGAGCCGGAGATCCTCATCGTCGACGAGGTGCTGGCTGTCGGCGACGAACGGTTCCAGGAGAAGTGCAAGGCGCGCATCAAGGACTTCCGCACGGCGGGCGTGACCTTCGTCTTCGTCTCGCACGCGCCCGAAGCGGCCAAGGAGCTGTGCCCTCGGGCGGCCGTCCTCCATCACGGGCGGCTCGAGTTCGACGGGCCGGTCGAGCAGGCGTGGGAGCGCTATCGCGAGTTGGAGCGAGGGCCGGCCCCGGGACCGATTGTCGCAGCCTGATCTTTTTTAACGCGCCGTGACAAGGACATGACAGTCCCGCTGTCTAAGAGGGCATGGTTTACGCCTTCTTCGCCGGCCACTGGCTCTTGAGCGTCCTCTTCCAGAGCGTCTTCCAGCACCGCTACGCGGCCCACAAGATGTACACGATGGGTCCGCGGACCGAGCGGGTCATCCATTTCCTCGCCTGGCTGGTGCAGGGCAGTTCGTACCTGAATCCGCGCGGTTACGCGATCCTGCACCGCGAGCACCACGCCTTCAGCGACACCGAGCGCGACCCGCATGCGCCCGGTTTCCACCAGAACGCGCTGGCGATGATGTGGCGGACCAAGAAGCGCTACGACGACTACGCGCACGACCGGGTCAAGCCCGAGGCGCGCTTCGACGGCGATGTTCCGCAGTGGAAGCTCATCGACGTGACGCTCGGCCAGAGCTGGCCGATGCGCGTGCTCTTCGGCGTGGCGTACGCGGCGTTCTACTTCGCCTTCGCCACTCACTGGTGGCAGATCGCGTTCATGCTGCCGGTGCACTTCGTGATGGGGCCGGTGCACGGCGCGATCGTCAACTGGTGCGGCCACAAGTACGGCTACCAGTCGTTCGACAACGGCGACAAAAGCCGGAACACGCTGCCGTTCGACTTCGTCACCATGGGCGAGCTGTTCCAGAACAACCACCACAAGTACGGCGCGAGCCCGAACTTCGCGGCGCGGTGGTTCGAGCTCGACCCGGGCTGGCAGGTGCTGCGCCTGATGGCCTTGGCGCGGATCGTCACCATCCGGACGCCGCAGCGGGCGGTCTTTCCCGAGCCGCTCCGCCAGGCTGCTTGAACCTCTGATAGAACGGCGGCGTGACCGAGTCCTGGGACCGCTACCCGGCGGCTGCGCACGTCGCCGAATTTCCACTGGCGTGGCGATCCGAGGCGCGGATTCCGCCGGTGCGGCCGGTGCTGGCGGCGACTGCTGCCTCAACGACGGCGGCGCGTTGCTGAAGACGGGCGGGCTGGATCGCTTCATCTCCTTCCAGGACGGGATCGTGCGCTGCGAAGCCGGCATCACGCTCGGCGAGATCCTCGAGCTGGCGGTGCCGCGGGGGTACTTTCTGCCGGTCGTGCCGGGGACGAAACACGTCTCGGTCGGCGGCGCGATCGCCAACGACATCCACGGCAAGAATCACCACCGCGCGGGGACGTTCGGGCGGCACGTTCGCAGGCTCGAGCTGCTGCGGTCGGACGGCTCTCGCGCGGAGGTTTCGCCCGGCGACGAGCTGTTCAACGCGACGGTCGGTGGACTCGGGCTGACCGGCCTCATCACCTGGGCCGAAATCGCGCTGCGGCCGGTTCCGGGCGCGGCGGTGCAGACCGATGCGCTCAAATTCACGGGGCTCGACGAGTTTTTCGCCATCTCGGACGAGAGCGACGCGCTTTGCGAGTACACGGTCGCCTGGCTCGACGTGCTCTCGCGCGAGCACCGGGGCATCTTCTATCGCGGCGATCACGCGGCCGGCGCGGTCCGGGCGCCTCGCGCGCGCGTTTCGGTGCCGGTCGATGTGAAGCTGGTGAACGGCCTCACCGTCCGCGCGTTCAACGCCGCGTACTACCTGGCGCAGCGCGGCGGCAAGCGGGTCGGCCACTACGATCCCTTCTTCTTCCCGCTCGACGCCGTCGACCGGTGGAACCGGCTCTACGGGAAGGGCGGCTTCCTGCAGTTCCAGTGCGTGGTGCCGGCGCGCGAGGGCCTGCGCGAGCTGCTCGACGAGATCGCGCGACTCGGCGCCGGCTCGCCGCTCACCGTGTTGAAGAAGTTCGGCGACGTTCCGTCGCCAGGGATGCTGTCGTTCCCGCGGCCCGGTTTTACCGTCGCAATCGATCTCCCATCCAGCGAGATCCAGACCTTCGCGCGCCTCGAATCGATCGCCGCCGGCGCGGGCGGCGCGCTCTATCCGGCCAAGGACGCGCGAATGTCGGCGGCGACGTTCGTGAAGAGCTATCCGCGGTTGGACGAGTTCAAGCGCTTCCTCGACCCGGCGTTTTCCTCGTCCTTCTGGCGGCGGGTCGCGGGATGAAAGTGCTCGTCCTCGGCGCGACCTCGGCGATCGCGCAGGCGGCGGCGCGCATCTGGGCCACTCGCGGCGACGAGCTGCTGCTGGTCGCCCGCTCGGCGGAAAAGCTGCAGGCAGTCGCCGATGATCTGCGTACGCGCGGCGGCAAAGTCGAAACGATGGTTCACGACCTGAACGATCGGTCGAGCTATTCTACCCTGGCGCGGCTAGCCGACGTCGTGTTGCTGGCGCACGGCGTCCTGAATGGACCCGACGTTTTACAGACGAATCTGGTCGGTCCGGTCGAGCTGCTCGAGTTGATTGGGGAGATATTGCCGCCCGGCGCCTGCATCGCCGCAATCTCGTCGGTTTCAGGCGATCGCGGCCGCGCGAAGAACGCGCTGTACGGCGCCTCGAAGGCGGGCCTCGACGCCTACCTGTCAGCGCTCCGCCAGCGCCTTTTTCACAAGGGCGTCCGGGTGGTCACGCTGAAGCCCGGCTTCGTCGACACGCCGATGACCGCGCAGATGCAGAAGTCGCCGCTCTTCAGCTCGCCCGCTTCGGTCGGCCGCGGCATCGTCCGCGCCATCGACGGCCGCCGCGACGTCGTTTACTTGCCCTGGTACTGGCGCTTCATCATGCTGATCGTGCGCATGATCCCCGAGCCGCTCTTCAAGAGGATGTCGTTCTGAATGGACCTGCTCGAGGCGATGCGGCCGCGGCAGTGGAGCAAGAACGTCTTCGTCTTCGCCGGCATCGTCTTCGCGGGGCGGCTCTTCGAGGTGCGCGCCGAGCTTCGCGTTCTCGCCGTGTTCTTCGTCTTCTGCGCCGCGGCGAGCTCGGTGTATCTGGCGAACGACATCGCCGATCGCGCCTCCGACGCGCATCATCCGGTCAAACGCCTGCGGCCGATCGCCTCGGGCCGGCTCTCGCCGCGCGCAGCCGGCCTGGCATCGGCGGCGCTCGCGATCGCGGCGCTGGCCGGTGCCGCGGCCCTCAACCTCGGCACACTGGCGATCACGGTCGCGTACCTCGTCTCGACGCTCGCCTACAGCTTCGGCCTCAAGCGGGTATTCCTGCTCGACGTGATGATCGTCGCCGCCGGCTTCGTCCTGCGCGCGGCGGTGGGCGCGGCAGTCATCGACGCCGAGATCTCGCCCTGGCTCCTCGTCTGCTCGTTCCTGCTCGCGCTCTTCCTCGCCCTCGGCAAGCGTCGCGCCGAGATGGTCCTGCTCGGTGAAGCCGCCTCGAATCACCGGCCGGCGCTCGGCGAGTACAGCCTGCCGCTGGTCGACAGCTGGCTGACGGCGCTGGCGGGAGCGGCGATCGTCTCGTACGCGCTCTATACCCAGTCGCCGCGCACCGTGGAACACTTCGGAACTACGAGCCTTTTGTACACGGTGCCGTTCGTGATCTACGCCTTGTTCCGGTACCAGAATCACGTCATGCGGCTGGACGCAGGCGGGGATCCGGGCAGCCTGCTGGTGCAGGATCGCGGCCTCTGGCTGGCGCTGCTGGGGTGGGCGGTCACCGCCGCTGTCGTGATCTATCGATGAACGCCCGCAGCGCGTCGACGCCGCCGGCGCCGGCCGCCTTGATCTCGGCGAGCGCGAGCGACGGCCGCGCGCGAATCAACTCGAGCGGCGCTTTCACCGCGGCGCGATACGCGACCGTCAGCGGCACCAGCGCGGCGGCTTTCAGGAGCGGCTGGTGCATCGCCAGCGTCCGCAAGTGGCCGCGGCCGAGCAGGTAGCGCTGCCGCGGCGACCCGGCGCCCACCGTGGCGCCGAACCGATGTCGCGCGATCGCGTCGCGCACGTACCAGCAGCCGAATCCGGCCTCCGCGGCGCGCAGCGAAAGGTCGACGTCCTCGTAGTACGCGAAGTACGCCGGATCGAAGAGTCCCACTGTCCGCAGCATCGACGCGCGGAGCAACGCTGCGCCCCCGCTCACTCCGGCGACGGGCCCGTCCTGCGTGGAAAGTCTCGCGCGCTCGACGCCGAAATCGCGATCGCGAGCGCGGCCGAAACGGTCGATGACGAGCCCGGTCGAATTCACCCGCTCCTCGCCGCGAAACAGCAACGTGCCGGTGAACATCCCCGCCTGCGGCTGCGCTCGGGCCGCATTCAACAGCGCCGCGAGCCAGCCTCTTTCGACCTCGACGTCGTTGTTGATCAGCGCGACGAACTCGACCCCCGCGTCGAGCGCCCGCCGCATCGCCTGGTTGTTGGCGCGCCCGTAGCCGAGGTTCGCGTCGAGTCGCAGGTGCTCCACCCCGGGAAACTGCGCGAGCACCTCCGCGGTGCGGTCGATCGAGCCATTGTCGACCACCACGACCTGCGGCCGCGGCTCTTGAGCGAGCAGCGCCTTCAGGCAGTCCGGAAGCAAGTGCGCGCCGTTCCAGGAAACGACGATCGCGTGCACCGGAGGGGCGAGTTTTGCTACACCCTCGGACTCCTTGATCGACGTCGGAATCAACGCTGCTCCTCTCGCCGCGGCCCGCACCGGCGTGGGGCGGTACATCGCGGGACTGCTCGACGCGCTCGCCGCCCAACCGCCGGCCGACTTGAAAGCGCGGCCCTTGTTCCTTCCGGGCGCGCCGGCCCGCGGGCTGCGGCCGCTGGTGAAGCGCCTCCCGTTCGCCTACGCCCTCGCCGAAGCCGGCCGCGCCGCCGTGCTCGAGCGCGAGCGCCGGCGCGGGCTGACCGTGTATCACGAGACGAACCACGCCGCGCCGCGCTTTCGCGGGCCGGTCGTGCTGACCGTGCACGATCTCTCGACGGTGCTGCATCCGGAGACGCAGGAGCGCGCCCGGGCGCGGCATTTCTGCGAGCATCTCGAGGTCCGGCCGGAGCGGGTGCGCGCCATCCACCACGGCGTCGACGCCCGCTTCACTCCGGGCGCCGAGCCGCGCCGGGATTTCGTCCTGCATTCGGGCGCGCACGATCCGCGCAAGGGCGTCGACACGCTCCTCGCGGCTCTTCCGGGCGGGTCCGAGCTGGTGCTCGCCGGGCCCGGACATCTGCCCGCGCCGGGCGTGAAAGCGCTCGGATACGTCAGCGACGACGAGCTCCTGCACCTGTATCGGACGTGCGCGGTGCTGGTCTTGCCCTCGTTGTATGAAGGATTCGGGCTTCCGCTGATCGAAGCGATGGCCTGCGGCACGCCCTGCATCGCCAGCGACGACCCGGCGCTGCTGGAAGTTTCCGGCGGGGCGGCGCTGCACTTTCCCCGCGACGACGTTCATGCGCTCGAGGTGCTGCTGGAGAGGGTCCTCGGCGATCCGGCCCTGCGCGGCGAGCTGGCGGAGAAGGGCATCGAGCGGGCGCGGGCCTTCCGCTGGGACGAGTGCGCGGCGCGCCACGTCGAGGTCTACCGCGAGGCGGCGGCGTGAAGGTGGCCCTGGTCCACGACTGGCTCACCGGTCTGCGCGGCGGGGAGCGGGTGCTGGAGCAGCTGTGCCTGCTGTATCCGGACGCCGACATCTTCACGCTGGTGCACGTGCCGGGATCGGCGGGACCGATCATCGAGCGGCACCGGATCGCGGTCAGCTTTCTCGATCGGTTTCCAAAACGATATTATCGAAATTACCTGCCGCTGTTCCCGCTCGCTATCGAAAGCTTTGACCTCAAAGCATATGACCTGGTCCTCTCGACCAGCCACGCCGTCGCCAAGGGTGTCAAAGCGCGTTTGCACATCTCCTACATCCACACACCGATGCGCTACGTGTGGGACCAGTTCGAGGCGTACTTCGGCCCCGGCCGCAGCGGGTTCCTCACTCGCACGGCCGCCCGCGCCGTCGCGCCGTGGCTGCGCAGCTGGGACGTGCGCTCGACGGCGCGCGCCCACGGCCTGATCGCGAACAGCAAGTTCGTCGCCGATCGTATCCGCCGCTTCTGGTCCCGCGAGGCCGACGCGGTCGTCTACCCGCCGGTCGACACCGCGCGTTTCGCTCCGTCCGCGGAAGGACCCGACACGTATGCGCTCGTCGTCTCGGCGCTGGTTCCGTACAAGCGCGTCGAGCTCGCCGTCAGCGCATTTTCGCGACTGAAGCGGCCGCTCTGGATCGCCGGCGACGGACCGGAGCGCGCGAGGCTGGAGGCGATTGCCGGCCCCAGCGTCCGCTTTCTCGGCGCGGTCCCGCAGGACGCGCTGCCGGGCCTGTACGCGCGGGCTCGATTTTTCGTCCTTCCCGGCGAGGAAGATTTCGGCATTGCGCCGGTCGAAGCGCAGGCGGCGGGCCGTCCGGTGCTCGCGCTGGGAAAAGGCGGCGCTCTCGAAACCGTGATCGAAAACGAGACCGGCGTGTTCTTTCCGGAACCGACCGTGGCTGCGCTGCTCGACGGCATTGCGCTGATCGACAAGCTGCAGCCCGATCCGACCCGCATCCGTGCCCACGCCGAGCGGTTCGACGCGCGACGATTCGGCCCCGCGATCCTGGGCGTGGTCGACCGCATTCGTGCTATGCGGCGCGAATGAACCTGCTCGACCAGCTGTGGGAAGCTTACGCGTCGCACGTGCCGTACGCGCGCACGTTCGTGCAGCTGGCGCAGGGCAAGTTTCGCAACGACCACATCGCGTTCCGCTCGCTCAATCTGGAGAACATCGCCCGCGTCTTCGAAGATCTCGGCTGGACGCGCGCCGGCGAGTACGACTTTCCCGACACGCACTTGAACGCCATCCATCTGAGCAAGCCCGGCGAGCCGCGTGTCTTCGTCAGCGAATTGCGGGTCGGCGAGCTCTCGCCGCGGGCGCAGCGGATCCTCGAGCAACTGCCGCCGGACCCTCCGTTCGACGGCACCGCCAGCTGGTTCCGCGGACCGGGTCTGATGCCTGCCGAGAGCGAATTACTCGAGCTGGAACGCGAATCGCAGTACGGCGCGTGGCTGCTCCTCTTCGGCCGCGAGGTCAACCACTTCACCGCCAGCGTGCCCGACGTCGAAGAGTGGCAGCGCCGCATGCGCGAGGCCGGCATCCCGATGAAGGACGAGATCGAGGGCGCGCCCGGCGCCGGCCTGCGCCAGACGGCGACCAAGGCTGCGCCACGCCGGGTGCGCCTCCGCGAAAGAGAGCGCGACTGGCCGTACGCGTACCTCGAGATCGCCGAGCGCAACGACGGTTTCGATGGCTTCGTCACGACGCAGGCCCGCCAGCTCTTCGACATGACGAAGCGGTGAGTGACCGACGCCTTGCGTCGCCGGTCGGATATGTTAGTCAAACCGCGATGTTCAAGCGCCACCACCAGCTCTTCACCGCCCTGCGCGTGCTGCTCGACCTCTGTTTCGTCGCGGCCGCGTTCGGCGGAGCCTACGCGCTGCGATTCGGATCGCCCAAGACCTGGCCGTATCCGGAATTGCCGCAGACGCGCGAGACGCTGATCGTCGCCGCGCTAGCGCTCGTCATCTGGCCGTTGAGCTTTCGCGCGGTCGGGCTCTACCGGGCCCAGCGGCAGAAGACGCCGCTCGACGAGATGTTCGGCGTCTTCAAGGCGACGCTCGTCGCCGGCCTGCTGCTCGTCGCGCTGACGTATTTCATCCGCGAAGCCCGCTACTCCCGCGGCATGCTCGCACTCTTCAGCACGCTCTCGTTCCTCGCCGTCGCGCTCGAGCGTGTGTTCTTCAAGGAAGTGCTGCAGATGGTCCGCCGGCGCGGCTACAACCTGCGCTACATCCTCGTCCTCGGCGCAGGGCGGCTGGCGCGACAGGTGCTGGAGCAGGTCGATCTGCACAAGGAGCTCGGCTTCTGGCCGGTCGGCTGCCTCAGCGTGACGCGGAAACGCGTGGGAACCAGCGTCACCGGCACCGAAGTGATCGGCACCGTCCGCGATCTGCCGCACGTGCTCGCGCAGAAGGCGGTCGATCAGGTGCTGGTCGCGCTGCCGTCGCGGTCGATGCACCACCTGCCGCGGATCATGGAAGTGTGCGCCGACACGACCGTCGACGTGAAGCTGGTGCCGGACGTCTACCAGTACGCGACGCTGTTCGGCGGCCTCGAGGAGTTCGGCGGACTGCCGATCGTGAATCTACAAAGCACGGGCATGCTCGGCATCAACGCCGTGGCCAAGCGGATCTTCGACACGATCTTCTCCGCCATCTTCCTCGCCGCGCTCAGCCCGCTGCTGCTCGTCCTCGCCGTGCTGGTGGACGGCAAGGCGTTCCCGATGCTCAAGTTCCGCACCATGCGGAGCGACGCGGAGTCGCTGACCGGGCCGGTCTTCGCCCAGGCCGAGGATCCGCGCGTCACCCAGCTTGGCCGCTGGTTGCGGCGCACCAGCCTCGACGAGCTGCCGCAGCTCCTCAACGTGCTGGCCGGCGACATGAGCCTGGTCGGGCCGCGGCCGGAGCGGCCGGTGTTCATCGAGCGGTTCCGCCGCCGCATCCCGCGCTACCAGCTGCGCCACATGGTCAAAGCGGGCATGACCGGGTGGGCGCAGATCCACGGCCTGCGCGGCAACACCAGCATCCAGAAGCGGGTCGAGTACGACCTGTACTACATCGAGCACTGGTCGCTGCTGCTCGACCTGCGCATCCTCGCGCGGACCGTCGCGTTCGGGTTCCTCTCGCGGAACGCGTACTGATGGTCCGCGTCGACGCGCTGCTGAAGGCGCTCCACGGGCTGCGGGTCGGAGCGATCCTCAATCCGACCAGCGTCACGCCCGACCTGCGGCACATGGCGGACGTGCTGCACGAAGCGCGCGTGCTCGCCGCGCTGTTCGGGCCGGAGCACGGCGTCCGCGGGGACGTCCAGTACCTCGAGGAAGTCGCCGACGCGCGCGACCCTCGCACCGGCGTCCCGGTGCACTCGCTTTACGGAAAGGATTTCGCATCGCTGACGCCACGCGACGAGCACCTGAGCGGTCTCGACGCGCTGCTGTTCGACATCCAGGACGTCGGCAGCCGCTACTACACGTACCTGGCGACGATGGGTCTCGCGATGCAGGCCGCCGCACGGGCGAAGCTGCGCTTTTTCGTGCTCGATCGGCCCAACCCGATCGGCGGCGCCGCGGTCGAGGGCGGCGTCATCCACCCCGGTTACGAATCGTTCGTCGGCCTGTGGCCGATCTGCGCCCTGTACGGCTGGCGGCGCGACATGATCTACAACGAGACGCGGCTGCCGTGG
Source organism: Deltaproteobacteria bacterium (assembly GCA_005879095.1). Lineage (GTDB taxonomy): Bacteria > Myxococcota > Myxococcia > Myxococcales > 40CM-4-68-19 > 40CM-4-68-19. The sequence continues at coordinate 2,197 of VBLM01000063.1, read as the reverse complement.
GTGATGCCGTCGCCGAACATGCCCACCGTCGACACCGCGCTGGTTTACCCCGGGATGTGCCTGCTCGAGGGAACCAACTTGTCCGAAGGGCGTGGAACCACGCGGCCGTTCGAGATCTTCGGCGCGCCCTGGCTCGACGCCGAAAAGCTGGCCGAGTCGCTGCGAAAAGAGCGGCTGCCGGGCGTGCGCTTCCGGCCGTGTTCTTTCACGCCGACCTGGGACAAACACGCCCGCGAGAGGTGCCACGGCGTGCAGATCCACATCGAATACGCGCGCGGTATCGACGCGGTCCGACTCGGCGTCGCCTCGATCGTGCACGCGCGGGCGCAGGACGAAAAGAAATTCCGCTGGCGCACCGAGAAGTACGAATTCGTCGAAGACAATCTTGGAGGAGAGGGCGCAGTACCTCTTGTACGATGAATGACGCCCGCGTTCTGGATCCTTGCGGCGCGGAGCGCCGCATAGAATGACGTCGATTGGCATCTTTGGCGGCAGCTTCAATCCGCCGCACGTCGCGCACCAGCTGGTCGCGCTCTACGTGCTCGAGACGCAGGCGGTCGACGAGCTGTGGCTGGTCCCGGTTTTCGAGCATCCGCTGGGCAAGAAGCCGGCCGCGCCTTTCGAGCATCGCGTCGAGCAGTGCGAACGCCTGGCCGCGAGTCTGCCTCGCACGCGCGTCTCCCGCGCCGAGCAGGAATCGGGCGAAGCCCGCACCGTCGATCTCCTCGAGTGGCTCCATCGCCAGCACCCCGGCACGAAGTTCGCGCTGGTCCTCGGCACCGATCTCAACGCCGAGCGGCCGCAGTGGAAGAATTTCGATCGCATCCAGCAGCTGGCGCGGCTCATCACGGTGCAGCGCGGCGGTTTCACACAGGGTGAAACCAACCTCGTGCTGCCCGAAGTCTCCTCGACGCACGTGCGCGCGCTGCTCAAGTCCGGCGGCGAAGTGTCGCACCTCGTTCCCCGCGAAGTGCTCGCCGCCATCCGCGCGGCGCGCACCTACACCTGATATCGTCGCCCTGTGCTCGCGCTCGCACTCTGCCTCCTCGCCGCCGCGAAACATACGCCGCCTCCCGAGGAGCCGGTCGAGACGCCCATCGAGGTGCCCTCGCCGATTCCGGTCGGCGTCCTCATCGCCTGGAAGCCGACCATCCTCTCGGTTCGCGTCGACAATGGCGCGGGCTCGCAGTTCGGCTCGGACAAATTGCAACTCTTTCGCGGGCTCGCCCGCTACACGACGACCGCGTTCAACGAAAAGCTGCTCGCGCGCGCCGAGATCGAGGGCGGCCAGTTCCAGACCGACACGCAGAAGGCGCGCCTCGGCAGCAACGGCGTCGACGTCACCGTCCGCCTGCTGGGCGGCACGGCGACGAAAATCTCGCCCGGTTTCACCATCACCGGCAGCGCGGGCCTGATCACCCGCTATCAGTGGGGCACCGAAGCCGCCAGCGGCGCACCGCGCATCGGGCTCCTCGGCGTCACTTCCAACGCCGAATTCGAGCTCCGCGTGGCGCCGCTGATCACGCTGTCGCTCTTTCTCGAAGGCGGCCTGGCGCCGATCCCGTACGCCGCGCAGCCGAATCTCGGCGTCCTCTCCGACGCGAGCGAGTTTCGCTTCCGCCTGCAGGTCTCGATCGACGTCGGCACCAGCACCGCGGTGGACATCGGCTACGACTTCACCCGCTGGCACGCAAGTTTCGCGGGGACCACGGTCCTCGGGAACCCGAATCCCGACCAGGCCCTCCTGCTCGAGGCCCGCGAGCACGCGATCACGCTGGGCGTGCGCTGGAAGCCTTGAACAACGCGGACTTGGGCGTTACGGTGCGCCCCTGATGGCCTTTCCCGCTGACCGCCCTCGCCGCCTGCGCCGCAGCGAATCGCTGCGTGCTCTCGTCCGCGAAACCGTCCTCGAGCCGAGCGACTTCATGCTGCCGCTGTTCGCCGTCTCCGGGAAAGGCGTGCGCAAGCCGATCGGCTCCATGCCCGGAGTCGCCCAGCTGTCGGTCGACATGATCGTCGAAGAGGCGCGGACGGCGTTCAAGGCCGGCATTCGATCGCTGATTTTGTTCGGGATTCCGGACAAGAAGGACGCCGAGGGAACGAGCGCGTGGGACCCGAACGGGCCGGTCTGCACGGGATTCAAGGCTTTGAAAGATGCGCTGCCCGAGATGGTCCTCGTGGCCGACGTCTGCATGTG
>VBLM01000468.1 GCA_005879095.1 Deltaproteobacteria bacterium | reverse complement strand
GGGCGGTGATCCGCTATCCCTCGCAGGCCCCGGCGGTGCTGGTGGGATTCCACGGCCCCGACGGGCGTGATCCCGACTCGCTGGTGCTCGATCTGATCGAGGCCGCCCTCAGCTCCGGCGAGGGTGCGCGGCTCAAGCGCGCGCTCGTCTACCAGCAGGAGTTGTGCGTCGACGCGCACGTCTTCTTCGGGTGGCGGGTCGATCCGGGACTCTTCGAGGTCTCCTTGAAGCTCAATCCCGGAACCGATCCGGCCCGCGCCGAGAGCTCGCTGTGGGCGGAGCTCTCGCGCCTCTGCGACGAGCCGGTGCCCGCGCGCGAGCTGGATCGGGCGAAGAACCTCGTCCGTGGGCAATTATTACGCGGATTACAAACTTCGAACGGGCGTTCTCATACGATCGGGCAGATGGAATTGATGCTCGGCACCTGGCGGGCGCTGCTCGATCTGCCCGACCGCTACGCGGCCATCACCGCCGCCGACGTCCAACGCGTCGCGCGCAAGACCTTCGCGCCCTACCGGCGCAACGTGGTCACTCTGATTCCCGGCGAGGTCGAGAAGTGACCGCCGACGTGGCCCTGCCGCCGCTGGCGATCGAGAAACTGCCCTCGGGCCTGACGCTTCTCGCCCTGCAGAAGCGGGGGCTTCCGCTCTTCCACGCCCGACTCTCGGTGCCGGCCGGCGCCTGCGAGGACCCGCGGGGAAAGGCAGGGCTCGCGCAGTTCACCGTCGATCTGCTGAGGCGCGGCACGCGCCGGCGGCCGGCGCAGGACGTCGACGATCTGATCGAATCGATGGGCGCGCAGCTCTCGGCGGACGTCTCGATGGAGGAAGCCGCGCTGGCGCTGACGGTACCCTCCGATCTCGCCCAACGCGCGCTCGACGCGCTCCTCGAAGTCGCCCTGGAACCGGCGTTCGACGAACATGAAGTGAGTTCCGCGCGCCGTCGAACAGTGGCGGCGCTGCAGAGCGATCTCGACGAGCCGAGCACGGTCGCGAGTCGGGCAATGGTCACTCTCGGATACGGACTGGCCCATCCGTATGCGCACCCGGCGCAGGGCTGGCGGCGCGACGTCGAGACGTTCCGGCCCGAGGACGCGCGCGGCTTCCACGCCACCCGGTACCAGCAGAGCGGCGGCCTCTTTGCGGTGGTCGGCCAGGAAGATCCGCAACAGCTGCTCGCCGTCCTGCGCGAGAAGCTCGCGCAGTGGCACGCCTCCTGGCCGGGCCCGGCGCAGCGGCAGCCGCTGCAGTTCTCGGCGCTCCCGCCCGGCGAGGGCTTGCGCGCGGTCGTGGTGCACAAGCCCGACGCGACCCAGGCCCAGGTGCGCATCGTCGCCCCGGGACTGCCCCGGACCACGCCGCGTTACGCCGAGGCCGTGGTAGCCAACACCGCGCTCGGCGGCGGGTTCACCTCGTTGCTGGTCGACGCCATCCGCGTCGATCGTGGCCTCTCGTATTCGGTCTCGACGCGTCTGCACATGAACCGCCGCGCGGGCCTGTCGGTATTCTCCAGCTTCACCAAGAACGAGACGCTGCGGCAATTGATCGACGTTGCCCTGGAGAAGATGGCCGTTCACGCCGCCTCCGGTCCGTCAGAGGACGCGCTCGACAAGGCGCGCCGCTACCTCGCCGGGCTCTTTCCGCTCGGCCTCGAGTCGCACGAGGCGTTGGCCGAGCAGGTGGCCGACGCGATTCTCGACGGAATCGGCCTCGATCACCTGGCGAAGTACCGCAGCCGGGTGCTGGCGGTGACGCTCGACCAGGCGCGCTCGATCGCCGCCGACCTTTCTCCCTCCCGACCCGGCGCGCAACTGATCGTGGTGGGCGAGGCCGATATGGCCCGGCGCGGCCTCGACGGCCTGTGCCCCGTCGAGGTCCGCCAGCTCGAAGAGTTCGCCTGATCACTCAGAGGCTTTGGGTGTACGCGACGCCGACCACCACGTCGGGTGCGTTGGAAACCCACATCCAGTGCAGCACGCTATGCCGGTTGCTTCCCGGCGTGAAGTCCTCACTCATCCAAGTGGAGAATCGGCCGCGGCGCACGCCGAAGCTGATCTGGTTGTGCGAGCGGAAGTCGGCGTAGAGACCGGAGGAGAGCAACGCATCGTCGCCGCCGACGCCCGAGGCCAGCCGCGTCCAGCCCGGCTGCAGCAGCGGCGAGAGCACGCGGTCCTCGACCAGCAGCGTGGTCTCGCCGACGCGCGCTTCGAACGACGCTTCGGCGGTGAAGTGCCACGCCTTCGGCTGCAACGCGGTCGGCGCGGAGAGATTCGAGAAGGCGCTCATCGCCAGCAGGCCGTGCAGCGTGCCCCAGCCGGCGAAGGGCCACGTCGCGCAGATGCCGGCGCCGGCGTCGAACCCGCCCGAACCGCCTGCTGTCGAGAGCGAACCGGTCGGCAGCTTGAAGTCGAAGCGGGCTGCGAGCGCGACCGGCGCATCGAGGAGCGCAACCTGGGTCCGGGCGGTGAGGTCCCCGAAGGCGAGCGTCGCCGAATGGATGTCGAACGCGGTTCCGCCGTCGTCGGAGTACGTCATCGTGATCTGGTTGCGCGGGTTGATCGCGCGCTGGTAGTTGAAGGCGCCGATCAGCGAGTGCCAGGTTTCGATCGGCCGGTCCGACCACCCGCCCCAGTGCTCGGTGATCTTCCATTCCAGCGCGGTGAAGACGCGGCGCGCCCACGGCCACGGCACGGCGACGCGCAGCGCGATCGAATCGGCCTGCTCGTCGAGCTCCTGGCGCGCCTGCTGCTCGTTTCGAACGAGCGTCATGAATTCATTCCACGTGTTCGCCATCGACCAGCGGACGTCGATCACCGGCCGTTCGATCGGCCGCGCATCGGCGCCGGTCATGTCGAGGAACAACTCGCGCAGCGGACCCTGCGTGCGCAGTCCCAGCGGGCCGGCGAGGAGAATCGCGATCAGGACG